>JAUVCS010000252.1 GCA_030590745.1 Desulfuromusa sp. | reverse complement strand
GACAGAATAAACATCTGGAATATTTGTCTCCATCTTACTATTGACAACAATCCCCAACTTACCAATTTCCAACTGAGTATCCTTGAATATTTTTACCCGGGGACGCATACCCACAGCAAACACAACAATCCCATAGGGGTTTTTATCATCCGCCAGATCGATCACTTCTCCGCTATCAAGGACAACTTTTTCGGCACGGTTATCGCCGATGATTTTTTCTGTCCTACTTCCCAGATGCAGCTTTAACCCGGCATTTCTCAATTCAGCTTCTGCCTCAACGGCCATTTCCGGATCAACCAGATTAGGGAGGATCGTCTCTACCATATCGACCAGGTGACATTCTAAACCGGAATTATTCAATGCCAACGCAAGTTCAACACCAATCGCCCCGGCGCCAACAACAACCGCTTTCTTAAGTTTATGAGTTCTGACCGCTTCATTCAGGCACTTCAGATCCTCCTCCCACTTAAAGACGAAGACCCCCTCAAAATCAATCCCCTCAATCGGTGGTAAAAATGGGGTAGACCCGGTCGCAATAACCAGCTTGTCATAAGCAAAACTCTGATCTTGCTCTGTCAAGAGAGTCTTTTTATCAAAATCGACACTGGCAACCTTGTCGCGGATCAAATCTGCTCCTGACTCGGTCACCAGACCATCCTGCTTAAAGGTTTTTTCCAGAGCAACAACCTTTTCAATCGCATAGGGCATGGCACAGTAAATCATCGAATAATCTTCTGGCCGAATCACTCCGACCTTTTTTACTTTGCCCAGAATTTTAACAATTGTGATTGCTGCAGGGCCACCACCGATAATAAGGACGTCATACTTTTTCACTGTTTCTTCCTCCTGATGTTTAGAATTATTCTTCTCAAGTTTTGTGCATTTGCACACTATACGGGTAGAGATTCTAAAGTCAATATATATTTGTTTTACGATGAAGGTTTTCTGGTCAGACAAACAAAAAATCTTAAAACAATGAGATAGCCACCAAGACGCCAAGAGCACCAAGAAAAGCTTGGGATAGCCCCGAATGGCGCTAGTTTAAGAACTTTTAGCGACGTTCGTAAGGTCTTTAACTTTGTTTTGAATTACCCAACCCGTGTGACGCAGCCGGAATGGAACAGCTGATTTGAGAAAAAGAGCGGCAAATGTTTGAGGCGCAGCCGAGTTTTTGCCGATCCTCAAAACAGCTGTGGAATGGAGGGAACCCGCCAACGGCGGGCAAGGAGGTCGGGCACCTTTTTCTGCATACTCTTTTGTGGTGTACAAAAGAGTATGGCGACAAGCGGGGGCGCAACCCCGCGACCTTGAAGTTGTTAACCCGTGATCTGGGGCTGTCCCAGATGTTTACGTACTATGAAAATACAGTGGTTCGCGTTGCAAAAACCTGGGACAGCCCCCATGCGGGGACAGTCCCGGTTTTACTAGGGGAGTACTTAAACCACAACGGGCGACCTGAAGAGGCCGCCCGTTGTGGTTAATCAGAATTATAGAGTTATTCTCAGCCAAGCAGTTCTTTCGCGACAGCGACCATATTCTCCGCGGTGAAACCAAAATGTTGCATCAGTTCGCCCGCCGGGGCACTGGCACCAAATTCATCCATACCGATAGCTCGACCGTTCAAACCAACATAACGCTCCCAACCAAACCGGCTGCCTGCTTCCATCGACACCCGTTTATTACAAGTAGCTGGCAGCACCTCCTCACGATAGGTGGCATCCTGAGCTTCAAACAGCTCCCAACACGGCATTGAAACAACCCGCGTGCCAATACCTTCAGCCTGCAACGTTTTCTGAGCCGCGATAGCATGCTGCAGCTCCGAGCCACTGGCTAACAGAATCAACTGCAATTCCCCGGTTTCGGGAGAGAGAACATAACCACCCTGTTGCACCCCGGTAGCGGCAGCGAACTGTTGACGATCCAGAGTTGGTAATCCCTGTCGGGATAGCACCAGCATTGTCGGCCCCTGACGATTTAAGATCGCGGCCTTCCAGGCCTCGGAGGTCTCATTGGCATCCCCCGGACGGATCACTGTCAAATTTGGCATTGCCCGTAGAGAAGCCAGATGCTCCACCGGTTGGTGAGTTGGTCCATCTTCACCCAGACCGATAGAGTCGTGGGTCATGACATAAATTGGAGCCAGACCCATCAGCGCCGCCATGCGGATTGCCGGACGCATATAGTCGGCAAAAACAAAGAAGGTTCCAGCAAAGGGGATCATCCCCGGAGTATGGCAAAGACCATTCATGATCGAACCCATGGCGTGTTCGCGAATACCGTAATGGATATTGCGCCCACTCTGTCCGGGCAGCCAGGATCCCGCCCCTTTGATTTCAGTATTATTGGATGGCGCAAGATCGGCAGATCCGCCAATTAGAAATGGTATCTTTTCAGCTAAACTGTTGATAGCTGCACCACTGGCCTGGCGGGTCGCTTTAGCGCCATCTTCGGCGGTGAAG
>JAUVCS010000043.1 GCA_030590745.1 Desulfuromusa sp. | reverse complement strand
CAGTGTTCCGGTGGTTATCCAGGATGTGGCAGAAGATCGAGCGTTGGAAATTGCCCTGATAGAAAACATTCAGCGGGAAGACCTCAACCCTCTTGAAGAAGCGGGAGCATACCACCACTTAATGGAGAGTTTTGACCTGCTTCAGGAAGAGGTTGCCAAACGGGTCGGTAAGAATCGTTCAACGGTTGCCAATGCACTAAGGTTATTGCGACTACCGGAAAAGGTGAAGAATGATCTGATTGAAAGTCGGCTGAGCATGGGGCATGCTCGTGCATTATTGGCTCTGGAGAATGAAGATGATATTCTGGAAGCCAGTGATGAAATTATCAGAAAGAAGTTATCGGTACGTGAAACTGAAAAATTAGTCAAAAAAATCAAAAATATGTTTGGCATAAGGGCTGAGAAGCCAAGGGTAGAAAAACAGCTAGATCCTAACCTGCTGGAATTAGAAAATAGTCTCCGACAACAATTGGGAACCCAGGTGAAGGTTCATGCTAAAAACAAGGGAGGGAGGATAGAGATCAGCTACCATGACCAAGCAGAACTGAGCAGAATCCTGGAGTTGCTAGGCGTTTAATCTGAGAGCCATCAACCTAAACAGGCTGTTGAAAAACTATCTGCGTTGCGATTGCTGTGTTGAAAATTGTCTCAAAATGCTCATTTACTGGGGGTAAACTGCGCTTTTTCGACATTTTTCGCCTTGCACTCAAGCCCTCGAAAACGTTTTTCAACACCCTGCTAAATGAAAAGTGGAGGATCGCATGTTTAACAGTAAAAAACAGGAGCCGACGATAATGAAAAAACCAATTGCACTCGACAAGGCGGATATTAAAGCATTTTTGGGGCCGGGTAGCCGGTTTGAGGGGAAAATGAGCTTTGATGAGATGGTACGTCTTGATGGAATTTTCTCAGGTGAAATAAAATCGAGCGATACGTTGATTGTTGGGGACTCTGCTGAGATTGACGGGAGTATACGGGTTGGCTCACTGATCCTCAGTGGTTCTTTCAAGGGAGAGATTAAAGCTTCGACGAGCGTAGAATTGAGAGCCCCAGCACGGGTTGAAGGAAGCATTGAAACACCGATACTCAAGATAGATGAAAAAGTCATCTTTAATGGTGAGATAAAAATGTCAGAGGTGGTCAAAGAGACTACTGTTAAAGTATCCAATCCTGAGGAAAAGAAGTCGTCCAAGTAGTAATCTGTGGATCTGAACAAGCTGCACCCAAATATGTTCTAAATGGGGTAGATATAGGGGTCAAGTGCTTGACATGGCTCTCTGATTTATGATACCAATTCGCACCTTAACCAAAAAACCCTATTTGTAAAAATTAATATATGCTCGATATCTGCACAAAATCAGTATATCGGAAACACCATCCAAAGAGGTAAACTAGGTGATAAGCGTTGACTGGACCCTTGGTCTGCAGTTCCTTAACTTCATTATTCTCCTAATTATTCTTAATAAAATACTCTATCAACCGCTGAAAAAAATTATCGATGAGCGGAGCGATAAGATAACCGGTCTGCATGCCGGGGCAAAGGATCTGGAGGCTGGCATTGATGAAAAGATGCAGCGCTATCAGCAGCAGCTCAGTGATGCCAAATCTCAGGCGAATGAAGAGCGGAATAAATTAAAAAAAGCTGCCACTGAAGAAGAGACAAAATTACTTTCTGAAGCACATGGAAAGGCCTCTTCCCGGTTAGAAACAATTAAATCTCAGGTTGCTACTGAGGCGGAAGAAGCGAGTAAAACCTTGAAGAAAGAGGCCAAAACATTGGCTGAGCAGATTGCCACAAAAATTCTTGGCCGAGAACTGGCTTAAGGGAAGGAAGGTTTAGAAATATGCACAGACAAATTAAAGCCGTTCTTCTATCAGTGCTTCTGCTCGGACTTCTCAGTGGGATTTCTTTTGCTTCGGGTGGTGAGCATGAGGTTGCCAGCGGTGTTCTTCTGAAGGATTTTTTATATCGGCTTTTTAACTTTGTGATCGTTGTTGCTATCCTGGTCTATTTTTTAGCAAAACCGATAAAAAAAGGGCTTGCCGGGCGGCGGGAAGAGATTGAGAAAAGTCTCGCGGAAGCACAACGGATCAAGGAAGAAGCAGAGGCAAAGTTTGCTGAGTATGATCTTAAGTTAGCTCGAGCAACAGAAGAAATAGCTGAAATCAGTGATTCTATTCGCCGCGAAGGTGAGTTAGAGAAAATAAAAATCATTGAAAGTGCAAGGCTCATGGCTGTAAAAATTGAGCAGGATGCAGAAAACGCAGCCGGGCTTGAAGTGGCCAAGGCTCGGACGGAACTGCAACGTGAGGCAGTTCAATTAGCTATTGGTATTGCCGAAGAGCTGTTGAAGAAGAACTTCACCAAAGACGACGATACCCGTCTTATCGACGAGTATCTGCAAAAGGTGGGAGAGTTACATTGAGTAACAGTGCGATTTCAATAAGATATGCCAAGGCGTTGTTGAATATTGCTTCTGAGGAGAAGCAGGTTGAGCGTTATGCTGAAGAACTGGCTGGAGTTGCTGAAATACTGAAAAAGGAAGATTTGCTCCGTTTGTTGCTTGACAGTCCAACTTTTCCACTGAAAAAGAAATCGGCAATTATGCATGACGTTGCTGAGCTTCTCCAGTTGAGCAGTGGAATGAGGAAATTTCTTGACCTTCTTCTGCAGAAAGGGCGGATCATCTATCTGCCGCAAATAGATTTCAATTATCGCAGATTTGCAGATGAACAATCTGGGGTTCTTCGAGCCAAGATTAAATCAGCGAATAAATTAACCAAAAAGCGCACGGAAGAGATCCAGAAGAGTCTGGAGACACAGACTGGTAAACAGGTGCTCTTAAGCGTAGAGATTGATAAATCGCTGATCGGCGGTCTACAGGCTGAGATGGGCGGTAAATTATTTGATGGTAGTGTGAAAACCCAGCTGAAACGAATTGCGGATACCTTAGCAAAGGGGTAACAAAAGATTATGGAAATCAGAGCAGAAGAAATAAGTGCGATTATCAAGAGGCAGATTGAAGACTTCGGTCGTGAAGTAGAGGTTAGTGAAACCGGGACTATTATCTCAGTTGGAGATGGTATTGCCCGTATTCATGGTCTCGATAAGGTCATGTCTGGCGAGCTCCTCGAATTCCCCGGTGGAACTACAGGGATCGTTCTAAACCTCGAGGAAGACAATGTTGGTGCTGCCATCCTTGGTGATTCTGAACATATTAAGGAAGGTGACCTGGTTAAGCGAACTGAACAGATTGTTCGGGTTCCAGTCGGTGAAGCTCTAGTTGGTCGGGTGGTCAACGGTATCGGAATACCAATTGATGGCAAGGGTGATATCGAGACCGAAACCTACAGTCAGGTTGAAATCAAGGCCCCCGGCATCGTTTCCCGTAAATCGGTTCATGAACCGATGCAGACCGGTCTTAAAGCGATTGATGCCATGGTTCCAATTGGTCGTGGCCAGCGCGAATTGATCATTGGTGACCGCCAGACCGGCAAGACTGCTGTTGCGATTGATACGATCATTAACCAGAAGGGTAATGGCGTTATTTGTATCTACGTTGCCATTGGTCAGAAGCGCTCGACAGTTGCCCAGGTGGTTGACAAACTCCGTCAGCATGGTGCGATGGATTATACAATTGTTGTTGCAGCAACGGCATCAGAGCCGGCACCGCTTCAGTTTATCTCCCCCTACACTGGTGTCACTATGGGTGAGTTTTTCCGTGACAGCGGTCGGCATGCCCTGATCATTTATGATGATCTGTCCAAGCAATCAGTTGCCTACCGGCAGCTTTCTCTGTTATTGCGTCGGCCACCAGGTCGTGAGGCATTTCCGGGAGATGTTTTCTATATCCATAGCCGGTTGCTGGAGCGTGCAGCTAAATTGAGTGATGCTGAAGGTGCTGGTTCTTTGACCGCCTTGCCAATCATTGAAACTCAGGCTGGTGACGTCTCGGCTTACATTCCGACCAACGTTATCTCCATTACCGATGGGCAGATTTTCTTGGAAACTGACCTGTTTTACTCCGGTGTCCGTCCGGCGATCAACGTAGGTTTGTCAGTTTCCCGGGTTGGCGGTTCCGCACAGGTCAAAGCGATGAAGCAGGTTGCCGGTACTCTCCGTCTGGCTCTGGCTCAGTATCGTGAGATGGCGGCTTTTGCACAGTTTGGTTCAGATCTGGATGCGGCAACACAAGCACAGTTGAATCGTGGTGCCCGCTTGGTTGAGATCCTCAAGCAGGGTCAATACAAGCCGCTTCCTGTTGCCATTCAGGTTTTAGCTATCTATGCTGCTAATAATGGCTATATCGATAAATATCCAACGACCTCTGTTTTGAAGTATGAAGCTGAAATGCTGGCATTTATGGAAGCTCAGCATGTTGATATTATTAAAGATTTGACCGCAAAGAATGCTCTTGATGATGATCTTGAAGGTCGTATCAAGTCTGCTCTTGAAGAGTTCGATGGTCAGTTTGTAGCCTGATTAGATAAAGGTTTGGACACATGCCAAGTCTGAAAGACATAAAAAAACGGATCGGCTCGGTTAAAAGTACCCAGCAGATCACCAAAGCAATGAAGATGGTTGCAGCAGCTAAGCTCCGTAGGGCTCAAGAAGCTGCTGTTTCTGCGCGACCCTATGCGGAAAAACTGCAGGCAGTGATGTCGAACCTGGCGCAGCGTGAAGAAGCCGATGGCAACCCGCTGTTAAGTCAGCGTGGAACCGGGCGAGCTTTGATTGTATTAATGACTGCTGATCGTGGTCTATGTGGCGGTTTTAACGCGAGTGTTTCAAAAGAGGCTGAACGCTTTATTCACGACAATAAACAGGGTTTTGATGCTATTGATCTAATGATTATTGGTCGTAAAGGGCGTGATTTTCTCAAAAGACGGGTTGGTGACAATATCACCAAGGTTTATGAAAATATTACCACCGATGCAACTTACAAGACGGCCCAATTAATCGGTCAAGAAGTTGTCGATGCCTACAGCGAAGAAAAGTACGATGCTGTTTATGTCATTTATAACGCTTTCCAGAGTGCCATTGTTCAAATTGTTACCGTTGAGCAGGTATTACCGATTCAACCTCAAGAGACAGAGTCGGTCAAGGTAGACACTGTCGACTATATCTACGAACCTGATCGGGGAGAGGTTCTTTCCCAGTTGCTACCCAAGATGGTTGAAGTCCAGATCTTCCGTGGACTTCTCGAATCAAATGCTTCCGAGCAGGGGGCGCGGATGTCATCTATGGATAGTGCCAGCAGAAATGCTGCTGAGATGATTGATAAGTTGACATTGCAGTATAACCGGGCACGTCAGGCGGCAATCACCAAGGAGTTAATGGAAATCATCTCCGGTGCCGAATCGATTAAATAACAACAAGTTTTCAGACATACAAGAGCTCATCCCGTTGGGATAAGAAGGAAAGGTTTTGTTATGAACAAGGGTAAGATCACACAGGTTATTGGTCCTGTCGTAGATGTGGAATTTGAACCGGGCAAGTTGCCTGAAATTTTCCATGCTGTTAAGCTCACCAATCCCTCTCTGGGGGACGGTGAATTGAACCTGGTCTGCGAGGTTGCTCAGCACCTGGGAGAAAATACCGTTCGCACCATTGCCATGGATTCTACCGATGGTCTTGTTCGTGGTCAGGATGTCGTAGATACCGGTGCACAGATTTTGATGCCTGTCGGTCCTAAGACCCTTGGGCGGATTATGAATGTTATTGGTGAACCAGTCGATGAGGCTGGACCAATTGACGCAGATAAGGCTTGGGAGATTCACCGGCCAACACCTGAGTTTGTTAACTTGTCAACAAAGGTTGAGGCATTTGAAACCGGAATCAAGGTTGTTGACTTGCTTGCCCCTTATTCACGTGGCGGAAAAATCGGCCTGTTTGGTGGTGCCGGTGTTGGTAAAACAGTTCTGATTATGGAGCTGATTAACAATATTGCTCAGCAGCACGGTGGCTTCTCTGTTTTTGCCGGTGTTGGTGAGCGAACTCGTGAGGGGAATGATCTCTGGGAAGAGATGAAAGAGTCGGGTGTTCTCGATAAGACGGCTCTGATCTACGGTCAGATGAATGAGCCTCCCGGAGCCCGTGCTCGGGTTGCCTTGTCAGCACTGACTGTTGCAGAATATTTCCGTGATGAAGAAGGTCAGGACGTTCTGTTGTTTATTGATAATATTTTCCGCTTTACCCAGGCGGGTTCAGAGGTTTCAGCATTACTTGGCCGGATTCCTTCAGCGGTTGGTTATCAGCCAACCCTCTCCACTGAAATGGGTGAGTTGCAGGAGCGGATCGCTACGACAGACAAGGGCTCCATTACTTCGGTTCAAGCGATCTATGTCCCTGCTGATGACTTGACTGACCCGGCTCCAGCAACTGCATTTGCCCACTTGGATGCAACCACAGTTCTTTCACGGCAAATTGCCGAGCTTGGTATCTATCCAGCAGTTGACCCGCTCGACTCAACCAGTCGGATTCTTGACCCGCAGGTTATCGGCGAAGAGCACTACAAGGTTGCCCGTGATGTGCAGTTTGTTCTGCAGCGTTACAAGGATTTGCAGGATATTATTGCCATTCTTGGTATGGACGAACTCTCTGAGGAAGATAAGCAGGTTGTTTCACGTGCCCGTAAAATTCAACGTTTCCTTTCTCAGCCGTTCCACGTTGCCGAGGTCTTTACTGGTGCCCCCGGTAAATACGTTGAATTGAAGGATACCATCAAAGGGTTCCAGGAAATTCTTGAGGGGAAGCATGATAATCTGCCCGAGCAGGCTTTCTATCTTGTCGGGACCATTGAAGAGGCGATTGAAAAAGTCAAGGAAATGGCTACCTGATCGCACTGAAAGACTAGTGTCGTGTCATTCGTGGAATGTCGCGAATTTGCGCCGGAATTTTGCGTGCCAACAAGGCGTGATTTTTGCTGCATAGCCAAAGCTATACAGCGTAAGTCACAACG
>JAUVCS010000253.1 GCA_030590745.1 Desulfuromusa sp. | reverse complement strand
CATTAGATACGCTGAAAACTCTTCCGGCGCAGATTTTGTTGGCGGCCCTGAGCCAGGTGGAGTTGCACCCATCTATCCTTGATTTCATTGTGAAGTTGCGTTATCTGGACTCCGTGGTGATGCAGGCGGCATTGTCACATCGAATGATTGGGATTAAGAGCTTACTGTTTTTGGCTAAGAACAGCACTGGTGATGTGCTGGATATGCTGTCGCACAATGATGAAGCGTTGCGCAAGGCGGATGTTTTACGAACTGCGATTATCAATAATGTTCACGCAGATAAAGTGATGAAACAGCGTCTTGGCTGGGTTGAACCGACCCCAGAGCCTGAACCTGAGCCACAGCCTGGACCTGATGCTGAAGAGGACGAGGCAGAATCTCCTGTTGAGGAAGAAATTGAGGAGGAATCACTCTCTAAATATCAACAATTACAAGTAATGCCCGTTGCTGAGAAAATCAAAATGGCTTTGACCGGTGATAAAGAGTGGCGAACCTTGTTGATCCGGGAATCTAACAAACAGGTGAATACTGCGGTTTTAAAAAACCCTAGAATTTCAGAAGGAGAAGTTTTGGCAATTGCAAAAAATCGCAGCGCCGCCGATGAACTGATCCGTATTATCCTGCTTAATCGTGATTGGATAAAGCTTTATGAGATGAAAAAAGCCCTGGCTGTCCACCCACGCACACCACTTCAAAAGGCAGTCCGTTTCATGACCTTTTTGTCAGAAAAGGATCTTCGAGAGTTGGCTAAAAGCCGTGATGTGGGGCAGGCTATAGTCAATAATGCAAAACGTATGGTGATGGCTAAAACACGCTAATTTGTTCTGTGAAACGGGGGAACTTACCAGTGGAAAAAGTGGCATATCGGGTTGGAATTTTAACCCTTTCAGATAAGGGTTCTTGTGGTGAACGTGAAGATGAAAGTGGACCTCTTCTTGCCAAATTGGTATCAGCTATTGCTGACGTTATCTGTTACCAGGTGATCGCCGATGATCAGGAGAAAATTATTCTGTTGTTGAAAAGCTGGGTTGATGATTTGCATCTTGATTTTATTTTAACCACTGGTGGTACCGGGTTGAGTCCGCGGGATGTGACCCCTCAGGCGACTGGGACAGTGCTCGATTATCAGATCCCCGGTATGGCAGAAGCAATGCGATCTGCCAGTTTGAACAAAACACCTCGGGCAATGCTCTCTCGTGCTCTGGTCGGGGTGCGCCAACAAACTTTGATTATTAACCTGCCCGGGAGTCCCAAGGCTGCCCGAGAGAACTTTGAAGTGCTACTGCCCGTAATCCCTCATGCTTTGGCTAAGTTGCAGGGTGATTCTGCTGATTGTGCCGTTGACATGGATTGATAAATATTTACCGTGTTATCTTTAACTTACTGAAATAATTATAGTAAAATGAATTCAGGTCAATTGGTGACGGCTGTAAACAATGGTTGTGGATAGTGCTGTGTAAAACTGACTGTCAGGCAATTTTAGCCCCCATGAAGACTTGTTCTTTCCTTTTTGCGTAAAATTTAAGCAGATATTTTGAGATCTGTCAGCTCTGATAATCATGCTGTTTGCAGCTATTGAATCTTGATTTTAAGAGAACATAACTGCAGAGTTGATCGATGAGGACACCCCTCTAGGTGTCTTGTCAGCAGGATTTCAAGCGCTGTAAAAATTGCTGCAGGATCAAAACATTGAAGAGACTATTCTGCTGCAGAAAAGGGATCTATCTTATTGACTATCATAGTATTTCAAAGCTCGTTTAACTCTGGCCAATAGACGTGTTGGGTTGATCGGCTTGGCAATAAAATCAAAGAAACCGATTTCAAGTAAACGGTATTCTTCCTCTGGACTCGTTATTGCCGAGAGGGCAATCACCGGGGTCTTGTCAATTACACCGTTGGTCTGCAGTATACTGAACAGCTCCACTCCATCCATGCGTGGCATAATAATATTCGTAATGATAAGCTGAGGATGTAGCTGGGAGGCAATTTTCAACCCATCAGCACCATTTCTGGCGACGAAAACTGTATAACCCTCTTCCTTTAGAGATTCTTCGGCTACACTTATCACATTATCCTGATTATCCACGAGTAAGATAACCTGGTGACTCTCTTTCTTATCAGCAGGAATATTGGCTGAATAGTATTTCTTAATCGCTGCCTTGATTTCATCAGGAGTTGCAACACAGGGTGAAATCTGCATGGCCAATTTGAAAGAGAGGTCGCTTTGTAATGCCATATCAAGGGGATTCGACATCGCCAGGTAGAGAGTCTGGTTGTCGATTTTTAGTGGGAAAATCAGGTGTTCTAGAGCTGTTTTTGAATCAATTTTATCGAGAACGGTCTGCGGAAAGCGATGTTGTGAAATGTTTTTGACGCGGGGAAATCCAAACTGTTTGGAGAGTGCTGTCGCTATATCCTTTTCAAGAACGACATCCATACCT
>JAUVCS010000047.1 GCA_030590745.1 Desulfuromusa sp. | reverse complement strand
GTGGTGAATTTTTACCCAGCCGTAAAGAAGTTTCTGCACGCCAGCCAAACCGTCTGGTTCGGCCGGAACTTTCTGTCTTGCTGGCCTACAGTAAAATGTTCCTGTTTAAAGCTCTTCTCGATGCCGAGTTGCCAAAGAATGAGGTGGTATCACAGCTGCTGTTTGATTACTTCCCGCAGCAGGTGATTGATCGTTACCCCGATTCTTTACCACTTCACCCCTTGGCTAAAGAGATTTCCGCCACCATATTGACCAATCGGATTATTGATCAGGCCGGGAGCACTTTTCCTCAGACCGTCAGTCGGATGACAGGCAGTACTCAGGTTGAGGTCGCGAGTGCCTACCTGATTTTTGATAGTTTGCTCAATGGTCAAGAACTTCGCCAGGCAGTTTTTGCTCTGGATAACAAAATTTCTGCAGATCGCCAATATGAATTGTTATTAAAGCTTGAAGATTTGCTCAGTTTCTTCTGCACCTATGCCCTGGGTAATGGGATGGTTATTCCAACCTCTCATGAAGATCTGGAACGTATCAGCCTCCAGTTGAAACAATATACAGAGTTGTTGCCAACGGTTCTTCCTGCCGCTGCCTGGCAGGAGTGTGATCAATTTAAAAGAGAGCTTATCGATGATGGTTTAGGTGAAGAGATTGCTTATACTTATGCAGTTCTTGATCGTTTGACCGATTTCTTACCGTTGATCTGTATGATTGATTCGTCAGGGCAGAACCTCGGACAACTGGCTCAAATCAAGGTTCTGGTTGATGAAAAAATTAACAGTGCTGCCATCTATGCATTACTGGAAAAAGTCTCGGTCGTCGATAGCTGGGATCGCCGGGCGAGGGAATCTTTGATCAGTTCCCTGCATGCGGTCAATATTCGAATTATCCAGCAGGTTGCATTGGAGTCAGTCGATAATCCGCAGACGTTTTTTGCTAAACGACGGCAGAAGTTACGCTCTTTTGAGGGGTTGCGACAATCTTTGATCAACGATTCGCCACGCAATTTCCACCCATTTACGGTTCTGTTGCGTTCTTTGGAAGGGCTGGTAAAGGCCTGATTTATCATCTGTACTGAATGTCAGGGGCGGGAAGTTTCCGCCCCTTTTTTTATGCGCCGAAAACCCCTTATCCAGACTCTCTGAAACGGCGCTGTTTTCTCAATAGACACGGAATGATAGCTGTGTTATATCCGTTTTGACCTGCTCATTGACCCGGTGCACACATCGGAGTCACGAGGTTTTTTTGAAGCATCTAAATGCCGCCTGGATCTGCGGACCGGGACGGAAGGTGATTTGTCTGAAACAGAACCACTGAGTTCTGTCGCTACCTTTCGTTAACTGCGAAGGGTATTTTTTTTGAGGTATATCGATGAAAAACCGTAAGACAATTCTTGATATCAGTCTGATGAAAGAGCAGCAGAATAAAATTACCGTTCTGACCGCTTATGATTACCCTTTTGCTCAATTGATGGATCGGGTTGGAATTGACATCATTCTGGTTGGAGATTCAGTTGGCTCGGTGTTTTCCGGCTATGACAATACTCTACCGGTCACTGTGGAAGAGATGCTCTATCATACCAGGGCGGTGGTCCGTGGCAGTCAGCAGGCGTTGATTGTGACCGACCTCCCTTTTATGTCTTATCAGATTGATGAACGGGAAGCCAGATTCAACGCTGGTCGTTTAATCAAAGAGGGTGGTGCCCAGGCGGTGAAACTGGAAGGTGGTGAGCACATGGCCAAGACAATCCGTGCGATTGTTGATATTGATATTCCGGTTGTTGGTCATATCGGTTTAACTCCCCAATCGATCCATCGGATGGGTGGCTTCCGGGTGCAGGGTCGCGAAGATGAACAGGCGAGAAAGATTCTTGCTGATGCAAAAGCTGTCGAAGAGGCTGGTGCGTTTGCCATGGTTTTGGAAGGAATCCCCCGCGATCTGGCAAAAGCGGTTACCGAGTCTGTCAATATCCCGACCATCGGTATCGGTGCCGGTTCTGACTGTGATGGTCAGGTGCTGGTGATTCACGATATTCTGGGTCTCTGCGATAAATACTCACCAAAGTTTGTCAAACGTTATGCCGATATTTCGGCAACGATTACGTCGGGAATCGAGCAGTATATCAAGGAAGTCAAAGCTGGTGATTTCCCGACAACCAACCACTCCTTCAAGTAAATAATCATGCAAATCATTAAATCAGTCACTGAAATGCAACAGTGGGTTGCCAGCGTCAGGGGCGCTGACGAAACGATCTCTTTTGTCCCGACCATGGGCTTTCTCCATCAAGGACATGTCTCCTTGCTTGCAGAGGGGCAACGGCGCGGGGATAAGCTGGTTCTCTCTATCTTTGTTAACCCGACTCAGTTTGGACCGGGGGAGGATCTTGAGGATTACCCACGTGATCTGCAGCAGGACAGTCAATTAGCAGAACAGGCGGGTGTCGATGTGATTTTTGCCCCCGAGGCAAAGCAGATGTATCCGAATGGTTATGCCACTTATGTTGACGTTGAAGGGATTACCCAGACTCTCTGTGGTGCCAGTCGTCCCGGTCATTTTCGGGGCGTTTGTACTGTCGTCAGTAAACTGTTCAATATTATTCAACCGCAGCTGGCGATTTTCGGTAATAAGGATTTTCAGCAACTTGCGGTAATCAAGCGGATGACTCAGGACTTGAATATGCCGGTTGAGATCCTTGGTCTGCCGATCTTTCGTGAACCTGATGGTTTAGCAATGAGCTCCCGTAATGTCTACTTGACAGAAGATCAACGCCTGCAGGCTCTGGTTCTTTCACAATCGCTGATAAAGGCAAGAGAGTTGGTTGCTGCGGGGCAAAAGGATGCTGCAGAAATTATTTTACAATTGAAAACAGCGATAAACCAGCAACCTGCTGCACGTATTGATTATCTGCAGATCTGCCATCAGTTGACCCTGAAAGATCAGCTTGAAGTCGCTGGTAATTCGGTTTTGTTGTTGGCAGTTTATATCGGAAATACCCGGTTGATCGACAATGGATTCTTAATGGATTAGTTTATGACTGAAACTGCATTAGCCAATCTGGAAAATCTCTATCGTATTTTTACTGTACCGGAAGCTCCCGATTCAACTTTGGGTGTTGTTGATCATGCCATCAGTGAGAATGTAGCCGATTTTTTGCAGAAACACATTGTCGCATTGGAGCGGAGTCTGGAAGATATAGAAAAAGACTTTGCTGCGGCAAAAATCCCTGAAGAACCCTCCTTTGTTTCGACCTACGCCGAATTTGTCAAAGAAAAGCTGGTTGCCCAGTCAGTCTATACCTCAGCACCCGGATTCGTCGGTCATATGACCTCGGCATTACCTTATTTCATGCTCCCCCTGTCGCGGATCATGACAGCTTTAAATCAGAATCTGGTCAAGGTTGAAACCTCCAAAGCATTTACCCCCTTGGAACGGCAGGTTCTTGCCATGCTCCATCATCTGATTTATCAGCGTGATAATGATTTTTATGACAGATGGATTCATGACAGCCAACATGCATTGGGGGCATTCTGCTCCGGAGGAACCATTGCCAACACAACGGCTCTGTGGGTTGCCAGAAATCAACTTTGCGGGCCGGATGGTGATTTTTCCGGGATTGCTAAGCAGGGATACTTCAAGGCGTTGCAGCATCTCAACTGTGCTGGTCTGGCAATACTGGTTTCCCGCCGAGGCCATTATTCCCTTGGAAAAGCGGTCGACCTGCTTGGAATCGGTCGGGATAATCTGATCCTGGTCGATACCGATGATAACAGTCGCATCGATATGGCGGCACTCCGTCACGAATATACAAAATTGTGTGATCGGAACATCCGTCCCCTGGCCCTGGTTGGGATTGCCGGAACGACTGAGACGGGGCATGTTGACCCCCTGGAAAAGCTGGCGGATTTCGCTGAGGAAATTGGTTGCTATTTTCATGTTGATGCTGCGTGGGGCGGGCCGACGTTGTTTTCAAAAACCCACCGGCACTTGCTCAAGGGGGTTGAACGGGCCGATTCCCTGACAATCGATGCCCATAAACAGCTTTATGTACCGATGGGAGCCGGGATGGTGCTGTTCAAAGATCCGCATGCTCTGACGGCGATTGAACATCACGCCAACTATATTCTGCGGCACGGTTCCAAAGACCTGGGGAGCCATACTCTGGAGGGATCCCGACCCGGCAAGGCAATGCTGGTACATGCCGGATTATCAATTATCGGTCGCAAAGGGTATGAACTGTTGATCGATCTGGGGATAGAAAAAGCGCATCGGTTTGCTGAACTGATCAATGAACATCAAAATTTTGAGCTGATTACAGCCCCGGAACTGAATATCCTCACCTATCGTTATAATCCGGCATGGTTGCAGAAAAAGCTCTCAACCCTTGATCAGAAACAACTGGTTGAGGTCAATCAGCATCTGGATATGATTACTCAGGAAGTGCAAAAACGGCAGCGGGAAGCAGGCAAGACCTTTGTCTCCAGAACCCGACTCCGTTCAGCGCGCTATCCCGATACCCAGATTTCGGTATTTCGCTCGGTTCTAGCCAATCCATTGACCACCGAAGGTATTTTAGCCGCCGTTCTAGAAGAACAATGTGCTATCGTCAAGCAGTCTAGGGTCCAGAAATTTGTTGAAGAGATCAAAGGGATCGTTGCTTAATTTCAAGAATACAGGGTTGCTCTTTTGAGTTGTATCTATACTGCACAATATCTTGTTTCCGCTAACGCTCCCCCGGTTGAGGGTGGAGCGTTAGTCGTTCATGATGGTCAGATAATTGCTGTCGGTTCTCTGGCTGAAGTGAAGCGAAATTATCCTGGCGTGGAAGTTATCGATTATCCTGATGCAATTCTGACCCCACTGCTGGTGAATGCCCATACTCACCTTGAGCTGACTGATTATCCCGATTGGAATCGGCAAGCAGCAGGGGAGACCCCGGCTAATTTTGTTGGCTGGATTCTCCATCTGATCAAAATAAAACGGACTCTGAGCGGAACTGATTATCGTCTTTCTCTACAACATGGCATTGAGCAGTCGATTGCTGCCGGAACCGGTGCTGTGGGGGATATTCTTTCACGCTACGATCTGCGTGATCTTTATGATCAGGCGTCATTGGCTGGTTTTGTATTCCTGGAAACGTTGGGGCAGGATCCTGAAAAGATTGGTAAGATAAGTCAGAAACTTCATCAGGCCCTTGACGGTAATAATTGTGGTTCTGTCTCTCTGGGAGTTGCTCCCCATTCACCCTATACGATCAGTCGTGATTATTTAACCCGCATATATTCATGGTGCAGTAAGAATAGCTGCCGGTGTACGACTCATCTGGCTGAATCTGTAGAAGAGGTTCAGTTTATCGAGAAGAGTTGCGGTGCTCTGGCGGGTAGATTCTATCCTTATGTTGGCTGGGAAGGTTATCTCCCACCCCCTTCGGGTTTGCGACCGGTTGAATATCTTGATCAGACCGGTGGGCTGTTTCCTGAAAATCTGCTGGTTCATGGAGTTCAGTTGAATGATGCAGAGATTATAGCTCTGGCGGAAAAAAATATGTCTCTGGTGTTATGCCCGCGCTCCAATGCCCGGCTCGGTGTCGGTCGTGCCCCTGCCGGAAAGCTCCAACAGGCCGGGGTGAAGCTGGCACTTGGAACTGACAGTTTATCCAGCTGCGACAGCCTGTCGATCTGGGACGAAATGGCATTTGCCCACCAGTGGTTTGATGGTGAGCTGGATGCCCCAACTTTGTTTCGTATGGCAACTCTCGGTGGAGCGGGGGCTTTAGGGCTGGAAACCGGGGTCGGCTCTCTTGAAGTTGGTAAAACAGCCAGTTTTCAGCTGTTACGATCAAAAGCAACAGTCTCTGCCACAGAAATTTTTGATTATTTTATTTCCTCCACCTGTACTGATGATATCATCCAAGCGTATCATTGTGGGAAGCCGCAGTTGTCTCAAGTTGATTGACATAATTTTCCGTCCAATCCTTCTCCATCAGGGAGAAGGTGGTCGAAGACCGGATGTGGCGGGAAAGTTACAAGCTTAATATATTTTAAATAGTTAGCAGGATTTATGGGAATCAAGATTATCGCCACTAACAAAAAAGCCTATCACGATTATTTTATCGAAGAGACCTTTGAAGCCGGTATCGCTTTGACCGGAACCGAAGTGAAGTCGATCCGTGAAGGGAAGGTCAATCTGAAAGAATCCTTCTGCCGCATCAAGAACGGGGAAGTGTTTATCAACAACATGAATATTGCCGTCTATGAATTCGGTAACCGGGAAAATCACGATCCTACCCGGATGAGAAAGCTGTTGCTCCATCATGTCGAAATTGACAAACTGCTCCGGCTGACTGAGCAGAAAGGGCTGTCGATGGTGCCGACCAAGATCTATTTCAAGCGTAACTATGTCAAGTTGGAGATCGGTGTCGGACGGGGGAAAAAGATGCATGATAAGCGGGAGACTCTAAAACAGAAAGAGGCCGATCGCGAGATGGCCAAGGCAATCAAGAGTTCTTTGCACTGACTTGTAAAATTTTTGAAAATATGAGATAATGCTCAAGAAGTAGTACTTTAACTAACTGAAAAATAACAATTTTATAAGGGGGTGTCAAGGTTTCGACGGGGGACAGAGACGAAGTGTCGCATGCCGGAGTGGGCTGGCTCCGTAACAAGCCCAACTTAACTAAACGCAGATACTGACGTTAGTTACGCACTAGCAGCCTAAGGC
>JAUVCS010000195.1 GCA_030590745.1 Desulfuromusa sp. | reverse complement strand
ATAAAGTTGACCGATGAATCTGCGAGTTCATGGAGTTTTACAATGGCTGCAGGATCTTTTAAAACAAGCTCATGCGCCGCTACAATCTCCTCCAGTATTTTCTGAGTCTTATCTATATCATCGCTGTATCCAATACCGAACATCAGATCAACCCGACGATGTTTGATCCCCGTAACATTGATGATGGTATTAGCCCAAACTGAATTATTAGGGACAACAACCAGCTGATGATCCGGTGTTCTCAATTGCGTTGATAGTAAATTCATCGTCTCAACTTCCCCAAGGGTTCCTGCCACGTTAATCATATCGCCAAGGTCAAATGGCCGATAGATCAAGGTAAGGATGCCACTGGCAAAATTACTGAGGGAGTTCTGGAGAGCAAACGCAACCACAAAACCGGCCGCACCAACAATAGCCAGAACCGGTCCGATATTAATTTCCAGAGCGGAGAGGCCAACAAAAAATCCGATGACTAAAACAAGTCGGCGTGCGCTGACTTGCAAAAATTCAAGTAACAAGGTTGAAAGCTTATTCGATTTTGAGAATGCCTTCTTGATGACTCTTCCTGATACAATTGAGAGCAGGTAAAAAACCAGCATCGTAACAATGAACTGAATGATATTAACGGCCCAGCGAAAACCACCTTCTGCTGACATTAGCCAGCTACTCACTGCTATCCATGTTGCACTTGTATCAGCAACATCAAGTTTGATACTGGATATCGCCTTGATATAAGTCACATACTCATCTTTATTCCCCCCCTTGGCAGCAAGCTCGTTCAATACAATGTTAAAATGATCGATAAGGAGAGTTCTTTCCCCCGCCAAAACAGCAGAGTATTTAATCAATGCAGTTCTAACTTTTTCCTTCCCCGCCGGTGTTTCATCTGCTGTAGAAATCGAACCACCTTCTTTTTTCACCATAACTTCAGCAGCTTTGATCGCTTTTTGCACCGAGGCATCTTGAGCAGATTTTCGTTCAGTTGCCGCCAAAGCTTCTTTATTGTCAGGGCTATCTTTTACCTTTTTTATCTCTTCATCCTTGTAGATTGCCGCCACTTGAGCATTGCTGATCTCCGTCACTTTTTTCTTCAGCAACAGAAGCCAGCCCTGCGCCTCAACCTCAAGTTCACATTTTGTCAGTGGTTTGACACGAGAGGAGAGCACCTCCACAGAGATATTTGGATCCTTACTCGTGACCGCTGCAATATCGGTGGGACAGTCAGCGGCAAAAGCACTATTTGACACGACAACCAAAGTAATAACAGTCCACATCAGCCAGTTTAAAATGATCATATTCTTTTTCATTTTTATCCATTCTCGATAAAAGTTTGTTCGTTAGTGACTCAAATCCAGCAACAATTGTTTTGTTTTATGCTCTATGGATAGAAAACGGACCCCAAGCTTGATCCACAGGCATCACCTCGATCGCATTAATATTGACATGCGCCGGTCGAGTGACGATCCAGTAAACAGTCTCAGCGATATCTTGTGGCAGCAAAGGCTCCGCACCCTGATAAACCTTGGCAGCAGATTCAACATCACCTTTAAAACGTACCTCGGAAAATTCACTCTCTGCCATTCCTGGGGCCAGGTTGGTCACTCTGACTTTGCTCCCCAGGAGATCAGCACGTAAATTACGACTGAACTGCTGAACAAAAGCTTTGGTTCCACCATAGACGTTACCACCAGGATAGGGCCATGATCCAGCCGTTGAACCAATATTGACAATATGGCCACTATTCTGTTTTACCAGTTGCGGCAGCAGAGCGCGGGTACAATACATCAGCCCCTTGATGTTGGTATCAACCATCGTCTCCCAGTCTTCAATATTGGCATCCCAGGCAGGTTCCAAACCCAATGCCAGCCCGGCATTGTTCAACAACACATCAATATCAACCAGCGAACCGAGTTTTTCAAAAACCTGCTCCCGTTCACGTACATCCAGAGTTATAATTTGCCGAACCGCATTCCCTAGCTGTCCCTGCAGTTGCTCCAATCTCTCAGTACGACGACCTGTCAAAATCAACTGCCATCCCTGATCTGCGAAATACTTGGCGCATGCCTTTCCAAAGCCGGATGTTGCCCCGGTAATTAAAATTGTTTTTGCCATATTTAACCTCCGAATATCTCAATTAAAACAACAGACATTTGCAGCATAGCTTTGAAGTACTTATTTTACAATCCATGTTATATTGTGCGAATCACGTAAATTATCTTTCTAACAATTATTTACCAAGGATTTTAAGATGGTCGATGCGTTTCTCAATCTCCATCCGGTTTGGCAGGCTTTTTTTGCAACTTTATTTACCTGGGCAATGACAGCACTAGGTGCCGGGGCAGTCTATTTACAACAGGAGCCAAGTCGTAAAACTCTCGACCTCATGCTCGGATTTGCCGCTGGAGTTATGATTGCGGCCAGTTTCTGGTCTTTACTGGCTCCGGCGCTGGAAATGGCGGAAGGGAAATTTCTCCCCTCATGGCTGATAGTTGCCTTTGGTTTTCTCTGCGGCGGCGGGTTTCTCAGATTGATTGATAAATTTCTACCCCACCTGCACTTGAATTTTCCAATGTCGGAAGCTGAGGGAATCAAAACCAAATTGCCACGCAGCACCCTGATGGTTCTTGCTATCACGATGCACAATATTCCTGAGGGGTTGGCAGTCGGAGTGGCTTTCGGAGCGGTCGGTGCAGGTTTTCCAGAGGCCTCAATGGCTGGGGCCGTTGCATTGGCTATGGGAATCGGGATTCAGAATTTTCCTGAGGGGTTGGCGGTTTCGATCCCGTTACGCCGTGATGGTTTGTCACGACATCGCAGTTTTATGCTCGGCCAGTTTTCCGGGTTGGTTGAGGTTGTCGCCGGGGTTGCTGGGGCAGCTTTGGTATTGATAGCCCAACCTATTCTCCCTTTTGCCCTCGCATTTGCTGCTGGTGCGATGATCTTTGTTGTTGTGGAAGAGGTTATCCCTGAATCACAACGGGGGGGAAACACCGACACCGCCACCTTTGGAACAATGCTCGGATTTACCGTGATGATGATGTTGGATGTCGCATTGGGATGATGACAGGGGTCTCTTATGAAATCTATATTCCCCACCATAGGGACGATGATCGGACTCTAATCCTGACTTGAGCCACCGTTATCGAATGGCTGCTCAACCAGGGTTTCTTCCTCTTCCTTTTGTTGTTTGTCCTGCTGTTTTTTTAACTTTTCCTC
>JAUVCS010000138.1 GCA_030590745.1 Desulfuromusa sp. | reverse complement strand
TAATTCAAAATGGTGGTGAATGGGTGCCATCCGAAAAACCCGCCGCCCCCAGTAACGAAATGAGATAACCTGAACAATAACCGAGAGAGCTTCGATCACAAAAATTCCACCAACAATCACCAACACAAATTCATTTTTGGTGATAACGGCAATGGTTCCCAATGCCCCACCCAGAGACAAACTGCCGACATCACCCATAAAGACCTGTGCCGGATAACTGTTAAACCACAGAAACCCAAGTCCTGCGCCAACCATTGCACCACAGAGAATCGCCAACTCCCCTGCCCCCTGAACTCCGGTAATCTGCAGGTAACTAGAAAGTTTTGCATTTCCAACCAGATACGCCAGCAGGAGAAAGGTTGCAGCGGCAATGATCATTGGCCCAATCGCCAGGCCATCCAAACCATCGGTTAAATTCACCGCATTACTGGAACCAACCATCACCAGAATTGCAAATGGGATGTAAAACCATCCTAAATCAGGATTGACATGCTTAAAAAATGGCAAGCTCAAGCGGGTATCAAAATGACCACAGTTGTAGAGTAACAACGCTGCGGCCAGGGCAATCAGAATTTGCCAGAACATTTTCTGTTTGGCGGAGATACCGTCACTGTTTTTGTGCACAACCTTTAAATAATCATCGATAAAACCCACGGCACCATAACCGGCAGTGACCAACAACGTGACCCAGATATAGAGATTTGTCAGGTCA
This sequence comes from Desulfuromusa sp., assembly GCA_030590745.1. Taxonomy (GTDB): domain Bacteria; phylum Desulfobacterota; class Desulfuromonadia; order Desulfuromonadales; family Geopsychrobacteraceae; genus Desulfuromusa. The sequence goes on along the minus strand of JAUVCS010000138.1, from coordinate 3,373 downwards.
GCCCAGAGGAGTGTCGGGAGAATAATTGCCAACAGAATCAACGCACCACCCATGGTTGGCGTCCCCTCTTTGACAAAATGAGATTCTGGCCCAACCTTACGAATCACCTGACCTATTTGCATCCGCTGCAGAGTTGCAATCATCCACGGACCAAGAATAAAGGAGATCATCAGAGCAGTAATGGTTGCATAAATCGTCCGGAAAGTGATGTAACGAAACACGTACAACACTGAGTAATCAGTATGGAGAGGATATAAAAGGTGATATAGCATCCGCTAGTTCCCTTTCGTCTTGTTCAGAGGGACATCAACTGTCCCCTTCAGAGCATCCGCAAGCTGTTCCAAGTGCACTCCTCGTGATCCCTTCACCAGAATTTTATCTCCGGGTTGCTGACTTTCATGCAGATATTTGATTGCCCCGGCAGCATCAGCAACCTCGATCAGCTGTTCAGACTTCATCCCGGCACTCTTCGCCCCGCGACACAGATCGGCAGAGAACCCTCCAACCCCGATCAGCAGATCAGCGACCTTGGCCGCCAGCCCCCCCAGCTCTTCATGCATTGATCCAGACTTTTCTCCCAATTCAAGCATATCGCCCAACACGGCAACGCATCGACCCTGCCCCGACAATGCCCCGAGGGTATCCAGTGCGGCAGCAGCAGAAAGTGGATTCGAATTATAACTGTCATCAAGCAACACCCCACCACCGAGGAGGGGGTAGAGATCCAGCCGCCCTTGAATCGAAACGAATTGGCTCAATCCGGAAACAATCTTTTCTGCCGGAACCTGTATCTCCAGCGCTGCTGCTGCTGCAGCCAAAGCGTTGGAAACATTGTGACGACCGGGAACACTCAGCTGAACCGGGTAGCGTTGTTCTGCCAATACAAGTTCAAAACTAACCCCCTTCTCATTATCTTCAACTGCTTCAGCGCATACCTGAGCCTCTGCTGACAACGCATAAGTGAGCTTCTTGACCCCATTGGCAACCGGCAACTGTGCCACCCGTGGATCATCAAGGTTAAGGATCGCAGTCCCTCCCCGCAAACCGGCGTAAAGTTCCCCCTTTGCCCTGGAGACCCCATCCAATCCCTGCAAGGTTTCCAGATGAGCCTCCCCTATATTGGTAATAACACCGATTGAGGGCTGAGCAATTTCAGTTAAACGTTCTATTTCACCAATAGCACTGGTCCCCATTTCCAGAACCGCCCATTGATGTCTTTTTTCCAGACCGAACAGAGTCAGCGGAAGCCCGATCAAATTATTAAAGTTCCCAGCAGTCTTCAGCCCCGGGGCGATCTGCTCCAGAATCGTTGACAACATCTCCTTGGTGGTCGTCTTTCCCGCCGATCCGGTGATTGCGATCAAGGGGCCATTGAGCTGTAAACGGCAAGCGGCTGCGATATCCCCAAGCGCCCGCAGCGTATCTGTAACCCGAACCACCGGGACACTTAAACCGACCACAACCTCTTCACTCAAGCAAGCAGCGGCCCCATTTTTTACTGCCTGGCTGAGATAATCGTGGCCGTCAAAACGCTCACCGCGCAGGGGGACAAAGAGAGATCCGGGGGTCAGGTTACGACTGTCTGTAGAAATACCACTCAACTGACAATTGACTTTCCTGCCGGAATATTTTCCATCGGTAATTCTGGCTATCTGCTCAAGATCAAACATGTTTTCCAGCTCCAACGGTACTTTTTGTATTGATTGAGTCGGTTGTCCCATTCAGCACACGATCCAGTTCCTCCCGATCATCAAAGTGGATCTTTTCGGTTCCAAGGATCTGATAGTCTTCATGCCCCTTGCCCGCAACCAGCAACAAATCACCCACGGTAGCCAAAGAACCGGCAAATTCAATCGCGGCGCGGCGATCAGGGATGACAATAAATCCATCAGCAGAGAGAGCTTGCTCCATACTCAACTCCCGGCTACCCGCAGCCAGAGCTCCGCTACGAACCTGTTCCAGAATTACCAATGGATCCTCGGTGCGGGGGTTATCTGAGGTGAAAATTGATAAGTTTGAGTATTTGACTGCAATGGCCGCCATCAGTGGTCGCTTCTCTTTATCCCGATCTCCGCCACAACCGACCACCGTCAACAACCGCCTGGAATCTATTTTTGCCAGTGTTTTCAAAGCTTGTTCCAGAGCGTCCGGGGTGTGAGAATAATCAACCAGCGCCAAAACACCCTGACAGTTTTCAACTTTTTCGACCCGTCCCGGAACTTGAGGTGCAGTGGCAATTCCCTGAGCAATAATATTATTGTTTATTCCCAACTGCTGGGCGGTTGCAACTGCAGCCAACAGATTACTGAGATTAAAATCACCGATCATCCCACTGTTAATAACAACATCACCCTTGTTTCCGGTAAAAATCCCGCTGATCTGATTACGGTCAACCTGCACCTGCTGCGGATAGACATCGGCACGGTTATCCAGGCCAAAGGAGACCCATTTCTGGTTTTCCTGTAACAAGCGGATGCCATAACCATCTTCTCGATTAATAATTCCGACCCCGGCCCCTAATAATTGGGCAAACAAGCGCCGTTTAGTGGCAAAATAACGATCCAGAGTTCCATGATAATCAAGATGATCCTGAGTCAGATTGGTAAAGACAGCGGCAGTAAAGTTGATTCCATCAACTCGATGTTGCTCTAATGCATGAGAGGAAACCTCAAGGATCAAAACATTTGCCCCCTGCTGACGGAATTCTGCCATCATTTTCATTAAATCAATTGATTCTGGTGTTGTCCGGGACGCTTCGTAGCATATTTCACCACATCGATATTCGACCGTACCAAAAACCGCAGGGGAAAAGCCGGCCTGTTTGAAGATTGCTTCCAGCAGATAGGTAATTGTTGTTTTCCCATTGGTTCCAGTGACTCCAATAACGGGAATATCTGCCGTTGGAGCGCCATAAAATTGTGCAGCCATCACTGCCATTGTCTGGCGGACATTATCAACCTGGATAAAACAGATATCTTCCACACAATTTTCTGGCAACTGTTCCGCAACAACTGCGATAGCCCCTCCCTGCAAAGCTTGTAGCAGATAATCAAAACCATCAACCTTGACTCCAGGTAACGCAAAGAACAGCATTCCCGGTTTAACCTGACGTGAGTCGTAGGCTAATCCAGAAATTTCCTGCTGCACTGTTCCGACAACGGTAATCGGCTGGATCCCTGTCAGCAGTTTTTGTAGCGCTATCGGTTGTCTTTGCAAGAGTGCCATCAATCAGACTCCAAAACGGATCCAGGCCGATTTTCCGTAACGGATAATCTTGCCCGGGGCAGGATATTGTTTAACCACATGACCGCTGCCTGAAAGTTTCAAGTTCAGATTTTTCTGTTGCATTGTCTGCAACACCTGGCGATAACTC
>JAUVCS010000262.1 GCA_030590745.1 Desulfuromusa sp. | reverse complement strand
GGTCGCCCGCTGTCGCGCCCTGATCCGCCGTGGTTCCAATGACCGCGGAGCAGAAATCTACTTTGCCGATCTGCGACTTGACCCGGTCGCTCATAAAGTGTGGCGCGGCGGAGAAGAGATTACCCTCACCTCCAAAGAATACGCATTAATGGAGTATTTTATCCGCAATCCCAACCGGGTTTTAACCCGCCTGATGATTGCCGAAAATGTCTGGGATTATACCTTCGACACCTTTACCAATATCATCGATGTTTATGTCAATTACCTGCGCAATAAAATCGATCAGAAATTTGATAAAAAGTTAATTCACACCGTCCGCGGTGCCGGTTATGCTTTAAAGGAATCCTGAGGAAAGAATTACCTTCCCCCTTTTCGCTCCGCATGGAGAGAGCGGGGGGAAGGGTTCTAACCGGTAAAACGGACAATTCGAATAAAATCTTCTGCTTTTAGACTTGCTCCCCCGACCAATGCCCCATCAATATCTTCCTCCGCCATCAAGCCATCGACATTATTGGGTTTAACGCTACCACCGTAGAGAATCCGGGTATTTTCAGCAACCTCTGGGTTGAATAATTGCTGAACAACCTCGCGGACAAAAGAGTGAGCTTGTTGTGCTTGTTCCGTAGTTGCTGTTTTACCGGTCCCAATCGCCCAGATGGGTTCATAGGCGATCACGACATCAGCCATTTGCTCTGCTGTCAGGTTTGCAAGCCCCCCTTTGATCTGTCGATCAAGAACTTTCAGCATCTGCTCCGCTTCTCGCTCTTGCAAAGTTTCCCCGATACAAAAGATTGGATTTAAGCCTGCCTCGAGAGCTTTGAGTAGTTTTTGATTAATAAAGTCATCAGTTTCACCGAGTAATTGCCGCCTTTCGGAATGGCCAAGAATGACATGGCTACAGCCAGCATCGGCAAGAAATTCGGGGGAAACTTCACCGGTGAAGGCCCCGGTTATTTGTGGATAACAATTTTGACCTGCGAGTTGAACAGGGGATTTTTCAATGACACCAGCGACCGTAGTCAGGGTGGTAAATACGGGTGCAATAACAATGTCTCGGTCTGTAACATCTGCCAGGTTATCGGCTAACTGCTGAGCCAAGTGTCTGGATTCAGTGATGGTCAGATTCAGTTTCCAGTTTCCTGCTATGATTGGTCTGCGCATAAAATTCTCCTGCTGCGTGGGTTTTGTTATGCATCTGTCAGAGCAGTAACTCCCGGTAAATCTTTCCCCTCAAGAAATTCAAGAGAGGCTCCGCCACCAGTAGAAATATGGGTCATCTGATCTTGCAGTTTTGCTTGGTTGACGGCGGCGACAGAATCTCCTCCGCCAATAATTGACAGACAGGGAGATTTTGCTAAAGCATCGGCAATTGCAAAGGTTCCGGTTGCAAAACGGCTGAACTCAAAAACTCCCATGGGGCCATTCCAGACGACAGTTTGCGCTGAAGTGATTTGCTCAACGTAGGTTTTGATAGTTTCTGGGCCAATATCCAGTCCCATGCCGGTTGCTGGAAAATCTTCATTACTGGCAACAGTTGCAGGGCTCTCTGCAGAAAACTTCTCTGCAACAAGATGATCGGACGGTAAGAAAAATTTGACCCCACTTTTTTCTGCTTTATCAAGCAGCTCAGCTGCCAGGGCAAGCCGATCATCCTCAACCAATGATGTCCCGATTTCAACCCCCTGAGCTTTAAGGAAGGTATAGGCCATCCCCCCGCCGATAAGGATAGTATCAACCTTGTTCAGCAGATTCTCAATGACGGTAATTTTATCGCTGACTTTAGCTCCACCAAGAATTGCAACAAAGGGTCGGCGCGGATTTTCCAGAGCGGCACCACGATATTGTAACTCCATTCCCACCAGAAAACCGGCTACTGCAGGTTGCAGCAAGTGCGCAACCCCTTCGGTGGACGCGTGAGCGCGGTGAGCGGTGCCAAAGGCATCATTGACATAGATTTCACCCAGCGTGGCCAGTTGTGCGGCAAACTGTGGATCATTAACAGTTTCACCCTGGTGGAAACGGACATTTTCCAGAAGCATGACAGATCCATTGTTCAACTGTCTGGCCAGCAGTTGAATGTTTTCACCGATACAATCGGGTGCCATGATGATCTGCTTCCCCAGTAACTGACTTAAGTGTGTTGCAACCGGGCAAAGACTGAAAGCCGGATCTGGTTTTCCTTTGGGACGGCCAAGATGGGAGG
>JAUVCS010000084.1 GCA_030590745.1 Desulfuromusa sp. | reverse complement strand
CCGGCTGGGAATGACTTGAAATTCGAGGCCGATCTGTTGCAATAGCTCACGCCGACGTGGTGATGCTGAAGCCAGAACCAGTTGATTTGTCATGAGCGCCCCTCCCGTTTGCTGGCAATCGTTTCCCACCACTGTGGCAGTGCCGCGAGGGCTCGCTCTGCCATAGCCAGACGGCGGTCGGCCCGTTTCATTTTTCGCTGCAGTTCCAGAGGAGGAAAAAGGCCGTAATTGATATTCATCGGCTGAAAATTAACCTCTTCAGCTGCAGATAAATGGCCCAGCAGTGAACCAAGTGCGGTCTCTGCCGGGGGGAATGGAATAGCCTCCCCACGGAGTTGACAGGCGGCAAAGATCCCTGCCAGAAAACCACAAGCTGCCGATTCAACATACCCTTCAACACCGCTCAACTGACCTGCAGCATAGATGTGGGGGGCGGCTTTAAACTGCAAGGAGCGGGTCAGACATGCTGGAGCATTGATGAAGGTGTTACGGTGCATACTGCCCAGACGGGCAAAGCGGACTTGTTCCAGTCCGGGGATGGTGCTGAAGATTCTTTTTTGTTCCGGGTAGGTGAGACGGGTCTGGAAACCAACCAGATTGAACAGCGAAGCATTGCGGTTATCCTGCCTGAGCTGCAGGACAGCATAAGGGATCTTTCCGGTTTTTGGATCGGGAAGTCCGACCGGTTTCATCGGGCCGAAGGAGAGGGTCTGTGCTCCGCGAATCGCCATCTCTTCGATCGGCATGCACCCTTCAAAGTGGATCAGTTTTTCAAACTCCCGCCCGGCAACTTTGTCGGCATCGACGAGTGCTTGAACAAAAGTGAAGTATTGTTCTTCATTCATCGGGCAGTTGATATAATCATCACCCCCCTTGTCATAACGGGAAGCCCGCCAGGCAATCTCAAAGTTGATTGAATCAACTTCAACAATCGGGGCGATCGCATCATAGAAGTAGAGGTGTTCACTGCCGGTCAGTTTTTCCAGCTCGGCAGAGAGTTTTGCCGAAGTGAGTGGGCCGCTGGTAAGGATGGTTGTTTCTGCCGCAGGGAGTTTGGTGACCTCTTCCCGGATCAGTTCAATATTGGGTTCGGCAGCAATTTTGGTACTGATATAGCTGGAGAACTCATCCCGGTCAACGGCTAAAGCCCCGCCAGCGGGAACTGCTGTGGCATCTGCTGCTTCAATAAACAACGAACCACTGCGCCGGAGTTCTTCTTTCAGACAGCCGACGGCGTTATTCATTCCTGCACCGCGCAAGCTGTTGGAGCAGACCAGTTCAGCCAACTTTTCACTTTGATGCGCCGGAGAAAACTGCAGCGGTTTCATTTCATAGAGCTTGACCTGGAAACCTTCTCTCGCAATTTGCCAGGCAGCTTCACATCCGGCCAGGCCGGCACCGATAACGGTAATTTGCATAAATGATCCTTTGTCAGGGCGAACCCCCGTGTTCGCCCTGGACTGGCACAGGGGCCTGCCCCTACATATAAACGTAAATCGGCCGAACCTGTATGGTTCGACCGATAAAGATCATACTATGTTATTGATCGTTCAGGTTGTTTTTTTAGTAACTTTTTTTGCGGTGGTTTTTTTCTTTGCTGCAGGTTTCTTTTTGGCCGCAGGTTTTTTAGCCGGAGTTTTTTTAGCCGGAGTTTTTTTCACCGGTGGGATCAACTCCTTTTCCCAGTCACACTCTTCTTGTGGGCAACGCTGTACCGTTCCCCAGCGCTTGGTCACTTTGATCTCGGTTAGTGGCCAGCTACACTTCGGGCATGGCTCTTCTTTGGGAAGATTCCACAGCGCGTATTTGCATTTCGGGTAGCGATTACAGGAGTAAAAGATTTTTCCGTAACGGCTTTTCTTCTCCATCATCTCCCCTTCACCACATTCGGGGCAGGTGATGCCGAGGGATTTTGGTTTCTCCAGGGGCTGAATATTTTTACATTTCGGGTAACCGCTGCAGGCGAAAAATTTACCGTAGCGACCGGTTTTTATCAACATCGGTTCGCCACATTTCTCACACTTCTCATCCGAGATAATCGGTTCCTCAACCTCTTTTCCGTCAGAATTGAGAGGCTCCGTGTGGCGGCAATCAGGAAATCCAGAACAGGCAAGAAAGCGCCCTGAGCGACCCAGTTTAATCACCAGCTCTTTGCTACATTCAGGACAAGTTTTGTCGGTCTTTTCAGTAGTTATATCAGCCTTGCTGACTTCCTTGTCTTTGCGGTGGAGCAGGGCGATGAAGGGGTCCCAGAACCGTTTGATCAGTGGTGTCCATGCCAGTTCTCCTCGCGAAACAGCATCGAGATCTTCTTCGAGGGTGGCGGTGAAATCATAATCGACATACTGACTGAAATGTTCTGTCAGTAGCTTTGTAACGACCCGTCCGGTATCTTCAGGGAAGAAAGTCCGTTTTTCCAAGTAGACATATTTTCGGGTAACCAGAGTATTCATGATGCTGGCATAGGTTGAGGGGCGGCCAATGCCATATTCTTCCAGGGTTTTCACCAGGCTGGCTTCAGTAAAGCGGGGTGGCGGCTGGGTGAAGTGCTGCTCCGGGGTTAATTGTTCCCTGGTAAGCTTTTCCCCTTCGCTCAGTGGTGGTAACAGCCCTTCCTTGTCTTCATTGTTGCCGTCATCATTTCCTTCAATATAGAGAGCCATAAAGCCGGGGAAACGGATCACTTGCCCCGTTGCGCGGAAACTGTACCGCTCTCCAGCACCGATATCGACACTGGTCGCATCAAAGATTGCCTGAGTCATTTGTGAAGCAACGGTCCGTTTCCAGATCAGCTCATAGAGTCGCTGCTGATCTGAGGTCAGAAATTGTTTCATCTGTGCAGGGGTCCGGGCAATGGATGTTGGACGGACAGCTTCGTGAGCTTCCTGGGCATTTTTACTTTTATTTTTGAAAACGCGGGGTTTTTTCAGTGCATAACTTTCATCATAAATGTCACAGATAACCTCACGTGCTTCATCGGTTGCTACCGTTGAAAGGGCAACGGAGTCGGTACGCATATAGGTGATCAGGCCATGAGTCCCATCAGCAACTTTGATTCCCTCGTAGAGTTTCTGGGCAACCGTCATGGTTTTTCGCGCCGAGAAACCAAGCTTGCGGCTGGCTTCCTGCTGCAATGTACTAGTGGTGAAAGGGGGAGCCGGATTGCGTTTCCGTTCTTTCTTTTTCAGTGCGGTAACTTGAAATTCGACCTGTTTTAATTCGGCGAGAATATCTTCTGCTTGCTGTTGCGTAGTGATAGCAAATTTGGTCAGTGTTTTGCCCTCACAACTATGGAGTTTTGCTGCCAGCTGATTCTTTGCCAGGTTGGCAAACAGTGCCTCAATGCTCCAGTATTCGCGGGGGTTAAACGCATCTATTTCATCTTCACGTTCGCAGATCAGCCGCAGGGCGACCGATTGAACCCGTCCGGCGGAAAGGCCATAGCGAATCTTTTTCCAGAGAAATGGTGACAGGTTGAAGCCAACCAGATAATCAAGAACCGAGCGGGCCTGTTGGGCATCAACAAAATCCCGATCAATGGTGCGTGGATGAGCCATTGCTTCGGTGATGGCTGCCTGAGTAATCTCGTGAAAAGTTACTCTTTTAACGACTGGCTTCCCGGCTTTTTCATCAATGCCAAGAGCTTCCAGCAGGTGCCAGGCAATTGCTTCCCCTTCGCGGTCAAGGTCGGTCGCGAGGATGAGCACGTCACTTTTGGCAACCTCTTTCTTCAGCAGGTCAATATGTTTGGTGCTGTCAGGAAGGATATGATATTTGGGCTTGAAATTGTCATCAATATCAACGGAACCCTGCTTACTCGGAAGAGCCCGCACATGGCCGTAGGAAGCAAGAACCTTGTGCCCCTTGCCAAGAAATTTTTCGATAGTTTTTGCCTTCGCCGGTGACTCGACGATAACCAGTGATTGTGCCATCTATGACCTCTATATGTCTCATCCCCAATAAGTCAGGATGGACAGATGTAAAAAGGGTTGTGTATTTGACACAACCCGACATTTCTTAATGATAAATACGATCCCAGTCGTTTTCCAGAAAACAGTTTATTTCTCGCAACCAGAGGTTGCTTGAGCGTGACAGAAGAGTCAGGCTGGTGATGATTCTGATCTCCTGTTCATTGATGGGACCATCCGCTGAGTGGAGAGCCCGATCAATAATTTCTTCCTGAGCTTCATTTGTGAGGAGCCCCATGGTGCGCACCTTGATGAGAAAACCTCTGGCTTCCGTAGTAAGTTTCTGTTGTTCCTGATCACTGAATACCCGGTAGGTGGGTAGCTCCATCAGGGGAGAAGCTGCTACTGCATCAGTTTGAGGCTGTAAAGCGATGGTTTCCATCCAGGAGAGGGCATCATTGATCTCATCAGCATCAAAGCCGACCGACATCAATTCAGTCATCAGTTCCTGTTCGCTGATCGGGGTATCTTCTGCCCCCAGAACATATTGGGCGATCAGATTGACAATCGCCAGAACTCGCTCACGCAAGGAACCTCCAAAATGGGGTTAAAATTTACAGTTCTCCACGAATATAGTGGTTTCCAGGGAGTGTTTGTATCCCGCCCCGGAGCTCTAGGTCGAGTAAAATAGCGGAAAGCTCCATGGGAGTCAAGCCGCATTCCCTCGCTATTTCGTCACTGTGCTGAGGTTCATGTCCAAGGATTTGGAAGACCCTTAGTGCAGGTCCTTCAAGTTGATCGGCAAAATTGTTGAATTGAGTCTGTTTCTTTCGGGTTGGTTGGTTTGGCCAAAGTGATTGGAGGATATCGCTGGCTTCAGTCACCAATTGAGCCCCCTCTTTCAGCAGTCGATTGGTTCCTCTACTGTTGGGGTTTTGTAAGGCTCCCGGAATAGCAAACAGTTCACGCCCCTGTTCCAGGGCAAAGTCACCAGTGATGAGTGAGCCACTTTTTTCAGCAGCCTCCACAATCAGCACCCCACGACTGAGACCGCTGATAATTCTATTGCGGCCGGGAAAATGGCCGGCAAGTGGTGGTGTCTCCGGTGGGTATTCGGTAATAATGGCATTGTTCTGCTGAATCTCATGGAATAATTTACTGTTTTCGGGGGGATAGACCCGATCAATACCACAACCGAGAACCGCGATTGTCGCCCCTTTGGCATCGAGTGCACCACGGTGTGCGGCACTATCAACCCCCCGCGCCAGACCGCTGACGATGCAGATTTCGTGCTGAGCCAGGGTGGTTGCCAGGTTCCTGGTCAAAGTTAACCCGGCACTGGTCGCCCGCCGCGAA
>JAUVCS010000238.1 GCA_030590745.1 Desulfuromusa sp. | reverse complement strand
GACAAGGAGGCAGATATTATGGTGGATAATACTGCAATCTCCAGAAAACACTGCTCCCTGGAACTAAAGAATGGAGACTATTATCTGACCGACCTGTATAGCCTCAACGGAACCAAGGTCAACGGCAAGAAAGTTGTCTCGGCGGTGCCGATCAAAAAAACCGATCTTATTGAAGTAAGCAAGTTCACCCTGCATCCCATCGAAACCATTCTTGCGGAACAAACTTCAGAATCTTACTCGATTTCTCAGGGTGACGGCTCAGACCATACTGTGTTTATAACCGCTCAATCAAAGCAAAAATCCAGCCCAGGCAGTTACCATTTGAAGGTCGTATCGGGTAAGGCCTCTCCCCGAGAACTGGATCTGTCTGACAAAAACAGTATAAAAGTCGGCAAAAGCAGTTCTTGCGATATCGTCATCTCCGGACTTTTCGTTGGTAAAACCCAATTTTTTATAACCAGAAAGATCAATGGTTTCACTCTTATCCCGGTGGGCTCACTACGAAAAAACTATATAAATGGTAAAGCGGTAGAAGGAGAGACAAATTTAAAGTGGGGCGATATAATAAAGGCCGGCGAAATAACTTTAAAATTTGAATAGCAATATTGTTGACCGCAGACGGCTCTAATCCCGTTCTAAAGTCAATGTTATATTATTGCCCTTTGCACGACATAATTTCCATTAACTATAGAGGATGTGCTTTCGCCCCGTCTCCTTGATAACATGATAAATTTATTTAAAAAATTCTTCCTCCCTCCAACCATGGCACTATCATCTGCCGGTTTAAGCGACGCAGGTCAGGTCAGAAAGAAAAATGAAGATTGCTTCACCATTCTGGAGGGGAAAAATATCTTCATAGTTGCGGATGGCATGGGCGGGCACAATGGCGGAGAAGTTGCGAGCCAGACTACAATTGAGATTATGCGTCACCACTTCTCCAACAAAACTATCAATGCCATGGATTGCAGCCCTCAGGAAATCAAGCATGCCATGCTCAGCGGCTTTACGAAAGCCAATAATACTGTTATGGCGCTGGCAAATGAAGAAGCGGCTTTACAGGGCATGGGCTGCACCCTGGTCATGGCTTTCATTAATGACTCAACTCTGCACACCTGTCACGTTGGCGATGCCCGCTGCTATGTTATTTCAGGAGACCGAATCAAGCAGATCACCACAGACCACACAGCGGCAGAGGAATCAGGGCCAATATTGTCCAACCGGCATATTGTAACCAGAGTGATAGGATATCCTTTTCCGGAACCACCTGAATACAACACAACCACCCTGCACGAAGGCGACAAGATCCTCCTCTGCTCAGATGGTCTTTGGTCAATGCTGGACAACCGAACAATCTACAAATCAATCACAGAAGCCGAATCCCCGGAAAAAGCTGCGAAGAATCTTATTACGATTGCAAACAGAGCTGGTGGAGACGACAATATTACAGCATTGGCGATTTTTTACCGACAACCGCCCTCCTTGGCAAAACATTGATAATCAAGCCAGTTAACCAAACAAACCTCAAGATTACCCAGCAAAAAAACATTCATTATAGCCCTGCAACCCAATAAATTTGACATTTTTCGCTGCAAATGGTCTAATACCTCTGTTTTTTTGTGAGGCTGTTATCTCTACAATAAGTATAATGGGTAATTTCTATGGATCCCAAATTACATATCATTATCTCCGGTGAACAGGGTCAGGCCAAAACATTTGTCATCTCCAAACCGGTTCTGAAAAAAATCCTGACCACGATTAGTTTGGTTTTCGTGATCTCAACCGTTGCCGGCATCGGCTATTCCATAGAAAATTTCAACCTCAAAGATAAAATCAACCACCTCGAAAGTGATGTTTCTACACTTTCAACCGAAAAAAAAGACTTAAAGCATCACGTAACCAGTCTTGAGAAGAAGACCAAAGCCCAATACGGCGAACTCAATCAACGCAGTCAGGTAATAGACTCAATCTTCAACGCCCTCGATATTGCCTCTCCTACACCAAACGACAATCTTGAAAAACCCGGCCAGAATCAGGGTGGACCTTTCACTAGACTTTCAGATGAATCTCTTGAGAACCTTATTCTTAAAGTTGACAGGGACATTCGAACCATCCAGCCACTTCCCTTGGGATATCCCGTAAACGCTAAACGAATCACCTCAAAATTTGGCAAAAGAATCGACCCTTTAAATGGGCAGAGTGGGTTTCATGACGGTATTGACTTCAGCGGCAAAAGAGGCTCAGAGGTCAGGGCCACTGCCGATGGCAAAGTGGTTGCCCGGGGCCGTAATGACACCTATGGCTGGTACGTCAGGATAGACCATGGTAACGATTTCATGACAATGTACGCCCATAACAAAAAGATCCTGGTCCGTTGGGGGACAGAGGTTAAACGAGGTGAAGCAATCGCCTTGCTTGGCAACACAGGCCGCAGCACCGGCCCACATCTACACTATGAAGTCAGATACAAGAACCGGCCAATCGACCCGGCTAAATTCATCAATATAAACAAGCTGGTCTCAGTGAACAACGTCTAATCAATAATGTTGAGGGAAAATCCTGTGAGTATTTTTAACGAAAAGAAAGAAATTGCTGCGGTCTCCAAGAACAACCCAATCAGTAGCATTATCGGTCAGGACATGATTCTAACCGGAGATCTGGTCTTTAAAAGTAAAATCCAGATTGACGGTA
>JAUVCS010000067.1 GCA_030590745.1 Desulfuromusa sp. | reverse complement strand
CATCAGGATCCCATTATCAAAGTATTCCTGTTCAGGAATGTCTGCAGATTGTGCTTCAGACTTTTCAAATGGTTCATTATTGGTCTCTTCCCGCCAGCGCAGCAGATCAGCATCGTTGTTGCCCCAATCTTTCATCATGGTCTTGGAAAACTCTCCGGACAGAACATCGTCCATATGTTTTTGAAACAGTGGACCCATGATTTCCTTCAACTCCTCAGCCAATTCAAATGCTATCAGCTTGGCCGGGTTGGAGAGACGATCCATCATGTTGGTGACGCCGCCATGTTTAAGCGCTTCAGTGACAGTTTCCCAGCCATACTGAACCAACTTGGAGGCATACCCGGACTCAATACCGGAAGCGACCATTTTGTTGTAGAAGAGGATCGAGCCGGTCTGTAGAACCCCGCAGAGGATGGTCTGCTCACCCATCAGGTCTGACTTGACCTCAGCCACAAATGACGACATCAATACGCCGGCCTTGTCTCCACCGGTACCGCAGCAATAAGCCTTGGCAATATCAAGTCCGTCACCATTGGGATCATTTTCGCCATGAACAGCGATCAGCGTCGGGACACCGAACCCGCGCAGATATTCAGCGCGAACTTCAGAGCCTGGAGACTTGGGAGCAACCATGATAACGGTCAGGTCTTCACGAATCTGCATCCCTTCCTCAACGATATTAAAGCCGTGAGAATAGGAGAGGCAGGATCCTTTTTTCATCAGTGGCATAATATGATTAACCACGGGGGAGTGATATTTATCCGGGGTCAGATTCAGAATCAGATCCCCTTTAGGAACCATGTTTTCGATGGTATCAAAATCAAAATTGTTATCGGTAGCATTTTGCCAGGAGATATGTTTTTCATCAATCTCAACTTTACGCAGGGCATAGGAGATATCCAGACCGCTGTCGCGCATATTAAGCCCCTGATTCAGCCCCTGAGCACCGCAACCGACAACAACAATCTTCTTCCCTTTTAGATATTCAACCCCATCGAACTCGCTACTGTCCATGAAATAGCAGGTTCCAAGTTCCTGTAACTTACGACTGAAAGAGAGTGAATTAAAATAGTTCTGACCCATCGGTGTATCTCCTTTTTTATGTGAAGTTTCATCCTGCAAATCAATATAGCTCAGATTGTCAGATACTCTAGCTTAATTAGTATATTGCGTAAATTGATTTATTGTGTATATTGTGTTGCGAAATATGGAATACTCTACGGAGGTAATGTGGACATTCGCGAGCTCGAAATTTTTTTAACAACAGCAGAACAGCTCCATTTCGGCCGTGCCAGTCAGGCTTGTAACTTAAGTCCTTCAGCATTAACCCGGACCATTCAACGGCTGGAACAGCAAGTGGGACAAACCTTGTTTGTGCGGGATAATCGAACCGTTCAGCTGTCTCTTGCTGGTGAACGGTTTTGTCTCTACGCTCGGCAAGCAATTCTAGAGTTCCAAAGTTTTCAAGACTCTCTAGATGGTAGTCAGAAGTTTTTTGGAACACTCTCTCTTTATGCATCAATTACTGCCGTTTACAGTTTGCTTCCCGACCTTTTGGAGGCCTACCGGAAGGGATATCCAGAAATTCAATTGGAACTACGTACCGGGGCTGCTGAAAAAGCTGTTCTTCAGGTCGAATCAGGGGAAATCGATATTGCCGTCGCGGCAATTCCGGATCGACGTAGCACGGGGATTGAATTTTTGCCGATCATGACCACACCATTGATTTTTATAGCTGGAAAGCAGCTTGCTGCTACGATCAGTGGGATTGAAAACGGTCAGCTGGATTTGGCTCAGGTTCCTTTGGTTCTTCCCCAGTCGGGATTATCACGGCGGCGGCTGGATAAGTGGATGAAGAAAAATCGGATCGTGCCAAAAATCAGTTCTGAGGTTTCCGGGAATGAGGCGATTATTCCTATGGTACATCTTGGTTGTGGAGTCGGGATTGTCCCACAACTGGTTCTAGAACGTAGCCCTTTCCGGGATGATGTGATCATTCTCAATAAAACACCACAACTGGAACCTTATGTGGTTGGTCTCTGTTCCAGTAAACGAAATTTACAGAAAGCTCCGGTCAAAGCTTTTTGGCAGTTGGCTGAAAATCAGTTTGTTGATGAGTAATCTTTGTTCAATATTACCAGAATATCTTCTTCAGCTGGAAATTCTCCAGTAGCTTGTTTTGAATAAATCAATTTGTCATCGACAACAACTTCAAACACCCCTCCCGCTGAAGGGATCAGGTCGATTTTAGTCGTGAATTGCTTTTCTATCTTAGCTGCCAGACTGACAGCGCGAGGGCGGTACCCTCACTGATTACAATATTCTATACTGATTTTCACTTAATAATCCTTTGGATGAGTGGGTCACGCTGGTTATTCGGGACTGTCCCAAGAATAACCGACACAGTCGTCTCTTAAAACAGAATCTGTAGCGGTTTGCCCACATTAGTCAAAGAGGTTTCCAGTAGTATCAACCCGCTGTGTTCGTAAATCCTCAGCTTCTTTTTGCAGAAGATCTATTGCTTTTTCCCTATTCATGGTGCCAATTTTTTTCATCAAATCAAAGGAAACATGTTCAAATCCAAATTGGGATTTCAAATCTTCGATGATTTTAATCCAGAGCGATGCCGCCATTTCTGCATCTGCCAGAGCTCGGTGGAATTGGCTGTTTACTGGGATCTCTTTGTAACGCACTAACGTTTCAAGTTTGTAGTTGATGGCATCCGGATAAAGTCTGCGGGCAATGCGCAACGTGCAGCCGAAGTTCAACGGACGCTTTTTACCAAAATGACCGAGTTCAGTTTCCAAAAACGATCGATCAAAAGAAGCATTGTGGGCGACCAGAGGGTGAGTGCCGATAAACTTTATAAATTTTTCCATTACTTCTGGTGTTGATGGTGCTTCGCTGAGCATGGTGTTGGAAATTCCGGTGATGGTTTCTATTTCATGGTTGATGAAAAAGCCCGGATTAACCAGACTTTGGAATTGATCAACAATCTCCTGATTACGAAGCAATACCGCTCCGATCTCAATGACTCGATCGCCGTTATCCGGGTAGAGTCCAGTGGTTTCGAAGTCGATGACGATGACGGTTTCTGTTTGGCTAGATAAATTCAATGGTTTAGTCCTTATTGAAAAAAGCAATGTGTTGTGCTGATTTTCCCCAACCTGTGACCTTATGTCAATGGTCAGATAGGTATTTTTGGGCAAACTATGGTAATTTATGTCGTGCAGGGCAGCGGCCGTTCAGGCTTTACTGTTGGGTGATTTAAATTTGGATAAAAAGGGAGTGTTCTCAATTGATGGCGAAACGTAAATTGGGTCGTGTGCCAAAAAAATACAGTCAGGCGGCTCGATTGCATGATTTGATCCGGATTCTCGAAGCACGCTACGGGGCGACGGTGGATGAGCTGGTAGAAGAGTGTCAGGTGACACGGCGGACCATCTATCGTGATCTTCAGGCAATTCTCGATTCTGGTTATCCTCTGGTCAGTGAACGTCAGGATGATGGTTTTGTTGTCTATCGATTTGTTTCCGGTTTCAGTAAGATTCCACCGATCACTTTTTCTCTTGAAGAATTGATGACCCTCTATCTGTGCCGGGGGCAGTTGGCATATTTGCATGGAACTCCGTTTCAGGATGATCTTGAAGCTATTTTTTCCCGAATTCGTTCCAATCTGCCGCCGCGTAGTGTGGCTCATCTGGAACGAATTGCCGAGGCATCCGCTCCCCGGTTTGATGGTTTTAAGGATTATTCACAACAGCATCAACTGTTGCAGGATTTACGTCAGGCATTATTGCTGCAGCGGCGCTGTCTGATCCGTTATCGACCGGCTAAACGTCGCCAGAGCAGCTATCTGATCGATCCTTACACTCTGCTATTTTTTAAAAATGGGCTCTATATCGGTGGTTACAGCCATAAGCGTAAAGCTCTTCGCTTATTTGCTGTAGAGCGGATTCAGACTGTGGAGTTACAGGATGAGCGCTTTGAGGTTCCTGAAGATTATCAAGTTGAGATGCTGACCGGTCGTGCTTTTGGTTTGATTGATGAGGGGGAGTCACAACAGTTGGAACTACGCTTTGGTCAGGAGGTGGCTCATCTTATCCAGGAACGGGTCTGGCATCCCGGGCAACAGCTTGCAAAGAATCCCGATGGGTCGTTGATGATGCGATTCAGTGCCAGCGGGGATAAGGAGATTCTTGCCTGGCTTTACTCCTTTATTCCACATGTTCAGGTGCTCGGGCCGGAATCTTTCCGTGAGAAGTTTACCGCTGGGTTACAGGAGGCTTTAGCTTTTCAACAGAAATAGGCAGCAAGTGTGACTTATTCTGTCATGCTACTGAGTAGAATAGGAGATAACCTATAGTTTTCAGAGGAGGAAATGATGATCTGGTTATCCCCGACAAGTGGAACAGAAGAGTGCAGTATCTATTTTGAAATTCGTGATATAGACTTACAATGGCGTGGAAATGTTACCTCCGGAGTGGTCCGTGGCTTGCTTGGTGATGGATCGTGTGAACTTTTTGGGGAAGTCTTTCTGGGGGATGAAGAGTCTGCAAAAATTCTCCCGGTGTGGACTGACAGTGGCACAGTCGAATCTTTCTCTGCGGCAGTTGATGAATCTTTACTGCTAGAGCAAATGCTGGCGGAAGTTAAAACTCTGCTCCCCGGAATGGAAAGTGTCAGGAATGACTGCCAGCTATCGCGTTGGCAGAACCCTGCTGCGGCCACATGTTGTTTGCCTGATAATCTGGCCGCCTGAGTGTTGTGTAAAATCAGCCGGAATGGGTCAGAAAAAGGAAATTTTGATGAGAAAAATTATTCTGGCTTCGACCAGCCCTTATCGGCAGCAACTGTTGCGGCAGTTGCAACTCCCTTTTTTGACTGCTGCCCCGGACTTTGTTGAAGAAATTGACCCAAATGTTGCGCCGGCGTTGTTGGTTCGTCACCTTGCCCTTGGAAAAGCACAAAGTCTTACGGATGTTTATCCAGATGCATTGATTATTGGTTCGGATCAGCTTTTTGTCGACCAGCGAGGGCGCCCCGTTGGCAAAGGTGGGGGGATGGAGGCGGCATCTCAGCAGTTGCGACAGATGGCCGGAAAGAGCCACTGTTTTTATACCGGGCTGGCACTCATTGATAGTCGCACCGGTACAGTACAGACAGATTATGCAACTTTCTCAGTAACTTTCAGAGAGCTGAGCGACGCTCAGATTTATAATTATCTGCAGCGAGAAAAGCCCTATGATTGCGCTGGATCTTTCAAAATAGAGGGTCTTGGAATCGCTTTAATCGAGAGAATGGCAGGTGAGGACTATAACTCTTTGATCGGCCTCCCGTTAATAAAGTTGGTGAGTATGCTGGAAATTGCAGGTGTCAAGGTTCTAGGAGGCTGTTGATGAGATAGTCTCCTAGCTTTTACAATGTTTTATATCCTGAGGTGATCATTCATCAGAGTCCTGATCTTGAAGCAGTCTACGTTTGATTCGGCGAGTGACAAACCATATTGTTGCCAGGACGACCGGAATAGAGCAGGCTAGCAGGATATTCTTGTCCAACCCCCATTGTTCCAGGGGCAGGCCCTTGAGCAGGTAGCTGAGCAGACCGACAGCGTAATAGGTGATGGCTGCGATAGATAGTCCTTCGACTGTTTCCTGCAGTCGGAACTGTAACTGGCTCCGTCGGTTCATAGCGATGAGTTGGGAGCGGTTTTGTTCTTGAAGGTTCAAATTGGCTCTTGTTCGCATCAGGTCGCTGGCACGTTTAATCCGCGTGGACAGATCCTCCATC
>JAUVCS010000236.1 GCA_030590745.1 Desulfuromusa sp. | reverse complement strand
CCTCCGGGAAGTTGATAAATTCAGTGGGAAATAATTGACAGTTTCAGACATAAGTGTAAAATTCCACTGACTGTCAGCAAAACCTTCCAAGGGAGATGAACATGTCAGACGAAGCAACCTTTTTTCTACCCGTCAAAGACTACTGCCGGCGTAATCTGATCACCTGCAATATCAAAGACACGGTAAAAATTGCCGCTGGAATCATGCGAGATAAAGGGGTCTCCAGCTTGATCGCCTGTGATGATGATCAGCAGCCGATTGGAATTATAACTGATCGTGACTTGCGTAACAAAGTGATCGCTGGTGGGTTGGATCCTTTGCAAATCAAAGTGCACGAGGTGATGGCGACACCGGTTATTTCGGTTCATGAGGATGACAGTCTGTTTGAGGTTCTCTACCGGATGTCCCGCAATCGGATCCATCGGGTCGGGGTTGTTGATTCCAACGATGTTTTGGTGGGCTTAATCAATGAGTCAGATATTATCCGTTTGCAGAATCGCTCCCCGCAACGGTTGCTGCAGGCAATCGATGAAGCAGAATCGATAGAGGCGTTGAAGAAGATCCACCAGGAGAGTGAACAGCTGGTTGTTTTTCTCAACCGCAATGGAGTGCGGACCAAGGAACTGGTACAGATGATCTCCCTGTTAAATGATCAGATTTCCTCCCAGGTGATTGGGTTACTGAAGCAGGGTCGGTTCAAAGATATGGGCAAAAAAAGTGCCTTTATGGTCCTTGGAAGTGAGGGGCGGCAGGAACAAACCCTGAAAACTGACCAGGATAATGCAATGATTATTGCTGACGATGCCAGCCCCGAAGAAATTGCTGACATAGAGGCATTTTCTCACATTCTCATTGATGCATTAATCGAAATCGGAGTTCCGGAATGTCCCGGGGGGATCATGGCAAGAAATGAATTCTGGCGGCGCAGCCTTACCGATTGGAAAAGTGCAATTAACAGTTGGGTCAGAACACCCAGCAACCAGAACATTCTCAACTTCAGTATGTTTTCTGACATGCGGGTGCTCTGTGGCGATGCCTCTCTGGAACAACAACTGAAAGATTATGTGGTGCAGGTCGCTGCAGAAAATACTATCTTTATGGCCAAAATGGCACAGAATGTCTGCCGTTTTGCACCGCCACTGGGTTTCTTTGGTCAGATTAAAACCGAGTCTTCAGGAACTCATCTGGGCTCCCTTGACCTTAAAAAAGCGGGTATTTTTATCTTGACCGAAGGGATTAAAATCCTCGCATTAAGTGTCGGTGTCCTCGGCGGAAGCACCTATGATCGCCTGGCGATTCTAAAAGAGAAAGAGGTTCTCAGCGAAGAGCAAGCTAACGATATTGAAGCCAGTTTCAACCTGTTGACGTTCCTCCGGCTACGTGGGCAGGTTGAAGCTGCCGCTGCCGAAAGAGAAATAACAAATTATATCTCTCCCGGATCATTGGTTCGGGTTGAAAGGGGTCGTTTAAAATTGGCTCTGGAAGTCGTAAAATCTTTTCAAGGGACAATCAGTCAACACTTTCAGTTAAATATGTTGAAAACTTAAAATTTCATGAAAGAGCTCGCCTCTTCCCCCTTCCAAATTCACAATGTACGGATGTTTATCCTGTTCCGGGTGTTGTTCAATGCCCGGTTCTACTATCCGGTTTTTTCCATCCTGTTTCTTGATTTTGGTCTGACCCTGTCGCAATTTGCCATCCTCAATGCAGTCTGGGCAGCAACAATTGTCCTCTGTGAAGTCCCATCCGGTGCCCTGGCAGATACTATTGGTCGGCGTAATCTACTGGTCTTTGCCGGCGCTCTTATGGTTGTGGAAATTGCTATCTGGGCCTTTGTCCCCCGCTCCAACCTGACCCTCCTGTTCTGGGTGTTCGTCCTCAACCGGATATTGAGCGGGATGGCAGAAGCGGCGGCCAGTGGTGCGGATGAAGCGCTTGCCTATGACAGTCTGCAACAGGAAGGGGATATAAAGGATTGGGGGCGGGTTCTTGAGCGACAGGTGCAGATACAATCGATCGGATTTTTCATCGCCATGACCCTGGGTGGGGTGATTTATGATCCACAGTTGATGCAGAAAGGGGCAAACCTGCTCGGACTGGGGATGACAATATCCCGGGAAGAAACCTTGCGTTTGCCGATTTACTTCACCCTGGTCTCCGCAGTTCTGGTTCTGCTGACAACCTTGCAGATGCGGGAGGTGACCGACAAGGAGGAGAATCCGGGAAAGCAGAGTCGCAAAGCGATCAATCAATCATTTCAGCTTATCTGGGAAGCCGGACGGTGGATCTTCCGCACCCCCTTTGTCTTGGGTTTAATGTTGTTTGGGCTGCTTTATGACAGCGTTGTGCGGATGATTATAACGATGTCCAGTCAATATTATCGGATCATTGAAGTCCCTGAAGCACTATTTGGCGTTCTTGGCTCAGTATTGGCGCTATTCGGTTTTTTTATCCCCGCAATCGCCCGTCGGTTGAGTGAAAAAAGATCAGCTCTATTTAACCTGCTGTTTACCGCAGGGTTAATTCTGGTGGGATTAATCGGGATATCTTTGGTCTGGCCCAAAGTTGGAATTCTCCCTGCCTTGCTTTTATTCAGTACCCTTTACTTTCTCGGATTCTTTCTCAGCTATTATTTGAATCAGGCAACCAGCTCCGAACAACGGGCAACCATCCTCAGTTTCAAGGGGCTGTTTCTGAATCTTGGC
>JAUVCS010000011.1 GCA_030590745.1 Desulfuromusa sp. | reverse complement strand
AATCCTTGACCTTGCAGGGCATAAATAGCTCCCCGACTCACCGAGCCATAGCCAATCACCGCTACTTTTTGTGTTTTTCCATAATATCCGGTCGTTCCAATAAGACTCGTGGCATGATTGACACCAGCGTACCCTGCTATCTCATTATTTTTATAAAAGATATGCATCCGTTTATCACCTGTTTGATTCCAGATAAACATCTCTTCCCAGGCAATGAGAGTTAATTTTTTATCGATTGATATTTGAGTCATTTCTTTTTGTTGTACACAATGCGGCCAACCCCACACAATTGCACCCTCTTGAATTTGGTACAAATCTTTAGCTAAAGCTTTGGGAATCAACACACAATCAAACCCTTTTAATATTTCTTCTCTGGTCGCAACTCGTCCAGATGTAAGTTTGGCCAAAGTGTCGTCATCCATACCAAACCTCAACCCATACTCTTTCTCAAAAGTAATTAGTTTACGTAACTCCTTTGGGATCCGTTCAATATGTTCCGGATGAATTGCTACGCGTTTTTCGTTTTCTTTCAGTGATTTACCAACCACTCCCATAGTTAAGTATTTTGTCATATTTTTTTACCTCCAACCTTTAACTCTATATTTAGACTCTAGCAGCCAGTTCATTGATAGTCTGACAGGTTGCTAAACAGCATTAAAACACATAACAGTTAATCAGGCAGAAAATATCATTCCTAAATGTTACTCCAACGTAGTTCATACCCGCTTTTCTGGCAAGAATATCAATCAGGTCAAAAAGTGTAAACAACACTCTAAAATCTAACACCTGACTTTTGAAACAAAAAGCGGAGCAATTTGTATTCAAGCCCAGAAAATTTCCCTTTTGCTCAACTGAAAAGATCTATCTCCATTTACCGTAAAACTACATGATGTACAGTAGTTTTAGAATTTTATAATAAATTTGTTTATTTTAAATAAATTTTATTATAAAATAAAAACTCACCCGAGGAGAAATCTACAATCTCAGAATATTTTGTTGGAGGAAAAAATGGCCACAAAAATTAAATTTGGAATATCACAGAAATTACTTTTAACCCTTCTAGTGGTTGCATTGGTTCCCTTAATTAGTATCTGGTTTGTCAGTTACCAGAGCATCACTAGTTTGACAACAGAAAAAGTAACCCTGGAGTTATCAGCAATTAACAATAATTTAATCACACATGTTGACGACTGGGTTGACATGAACCAACGAATGTTACGTCAAAATGCCTCATTAAAGGTGATGCAATCGATGCAGTCGCAGCTGCAAAACCCATCTTTGGAAACAATTGTAAAATATTATGATTGGGCCTATCTGGCATTCACTATCGACCAGAAGGGCAATAATGTTGGGCGCAGCGATGGTAAAAAGGTAAAGTATTATGGCGATCGCGATTATTTTAAACAGGTCGCTGAAGGGAAACAGTTTGGAACCCAAATCTTGATTGGAAAAACTTCTGGGAAACCAGCAATGGTTCTTTCGACTGGCATTTTTGATAAAGCAGGAAACCTTAAAGGCGTTTTAGCTCAGGCAATGACCCTGAACAAACTCTCAGACAAGATTACCAGTAATCGAATTGGCGAAACCGGGTTCACATTCCTGGTAGATGAAAAGGGCGGGGTTATAGCTCACCCTGATGCAGAAATGACCCGCTCACGGGTAGATTTGAGTAAAAATCAAGCACTTCAAGCGTTGCAACGGGGAGAATCTTCCTCTATTTTCGAAAACTTCAATGGTGAAAAGATTATCGCTGTCGCGCAGAAAACCGCTCAGGGATGGATCATGGTCAGTCAACAGAATCATGCCGAAGCATACCAGGTGATTAAAGCTGAAAACAAAAAGAACCTCTACCTGCTGATAGCAACCCTGCTTATCGTTTTCGCAATAGCGGTACTTGTGTCTCGGTCGTTAACAGCACCAATTCGTGAATTAACCGAAGTCGCTGACAAATACAGTCAAGGTCAACTGGATCTTAAAATCAGCGGTCTGGACCGAAATGATGAAATTGGGCAACTTAGTCAGTCAATTGAACGGATGGGAACCAGCATTCGAATGGCAATAAATCGCTTACAAAAAAAGAAATCCTAGGGGTCTGTCGGACTATGCGGGGCGAAGCGAAAATTCGGAGGGTTGAGATCAGATTTTGACACGTTTGTAGGCTCATAGCCATAGCTATGGGGCAAAAAGGGCTCGAAATATGGGCCAACCAACCGGATTTGCAGTCGGCTCATGGATAGTCCGACAGACTCCTAGCAGTTACAGACAGGGCAGTGACAATCTCTGCCCTGTCTGTATTCAGCTTCTGCAGCATCTGGTTTACCTTCAAAAACACTTAAGACAGGGTTCGGTAGGGAGATGTCGCATAGCTGTGATATTGCAGAGTATCATGCGTTTTCAACAAAGAATTAATCCGATCTCGATTAACGGGGTGAGATACACAGCGGAAAACTTCATCTTCAGAATACCATCTGACCTCAGGGGTTTCCTCACTGGGGGTCAATTCACCGGAAGCATAGTTAGCGGTAAAACATAAAATCAGGGTTTGTGGTGAAGAAACTTTGGACCAGATCACTGCAAGTTTAGCGTGTTTAATCGTTACCCCAGCTTCTTCCAGAACTTCGCGGCTGAGGGCAAAGATGAGGGTTTCTCCCTCCTCAACTCTCCCTTGAGGCAATTCCCAACCACGAATATGATGCTTGACCAGAAGTATTTCATTTTCCCTGTTGCGAACCAGGCAACTGACAACCAGAACATGTTTAGGCAGGGTCATCAATTAATTTCCCCATCCTTCACTATAAGCGGTTCAGTTTGACTTAGATGATCAACCGGATCATTCTTTGGTAATAAAATCCAGAGACGACCATCCTGCTTCATTTTTCCGGCTATTTTTCCGGCATCATTCCCCATTCCCCAGAAAAAATCACCTCTGACCCGTCCTTTAATAGCACCACCGGTATCTTGAGCAACCATCAATTGCTGTAGTGGAAAATCAGTTCCGGGAAAGGTGGTAGAAAGAAAAACCGGTGCGCCAAGGGGAATTGTACGTGGGTCAACAGCGAGGCTGCGTAAAGGGGTCAGTGGAATTCCCAAAGCGCCCGGGGGTGATTGAATATCCGCGGGTAAAGATCTGAAAAAAACATAACTGGGGTTTTCATCAAGCAAAAGCTGACCATCCTCAGGGTTCTGTTTCACCCAGCGCATAATGTTCTGCATTGACATCTGATCCCGGGTCATCTCCTCACGTTCCAACAATAATTTACCGATAGATCGATAGGGATAACCGTTTTGATTAGCATAACCAACCATGACCCGTTCGCCATTCGGTAAATGGATTCGACCTGAGCCCTGGATATGTAAAAAAAACACTTCAACCGGATCTTTCAGCCAGAATAATTCTTTACCTGTAAGGGGGTTTTTCCCGGCATCAATTTCGCTACGCTCAAAATAAGGGACGACTCGATTACCAATGACCCGGCCACGTAAACGATATCTATCCAGTTCGGGGTAGATATCGGTCAAATCAACAATTAATAAATCTTCGGGTTGACGGTAGAGTGGATATTTATACTTCTCAGTTTTTACCCGGCTCCCTTCCAGCTCTGGACCGTAGTAGCCAGTGATCAAACCGGCAGAGCTTCCGTCCTCATTACGAATCTCGTTGGGTTGAAAAAAATCTTCAAAAAACTTACGGGCGCGCTGATCAGAAACATGACCCAATGTTGAGGCTTCAGCACAAACCATCTGCCACTGTTTTCTCTTGCCAATCGCCTTACAACTTTTTTGAAATGCCTCCAGTGCCGCAGCGGGGTGGTCCAATGACCAGCCATCAACCTGTTCCCAATCCACCGCCTTGAACGGTGGTTCAACGACAACAACAGGAGGAACTTCCTCTGGAGGGACAACCGGCTTACCAACACAACCAGCAAGCAGCATAATCAGGAGATAAAAAAGAATTCGTTGCATCGTCTCAATTCCAAAAAAAGTTAAAGCATCTCAATAGGATCAACATCAATAGTCAAATTAATCTGCCGAGGTAATTGTTTGATTCCACCATCAAGACAATTCAGCAGTCGTCGAAGTGCCGGCCGATCCGTTGATTTTAACAAGATCTGATAGCGACTTCTACCACGCAGCCGTGACAATGGACAAGGGCTGGGGCCAAGAACCTCAACCGAGGGGGTCATATCCGTCAGATAATGACCAAATTGATGAGCAGCAGCCTTAACCTGAGGGGGATGATTCCCGGAAAAAACCAGGTTAACCAGATGACCATATGGGGGGTAGCCAAGTTCTTCCCGAAAGGGGATCTCTTGCTGGTAAAAATCCTGATAGTCCTGTTCTGCTGCACAACTTAATGCGTAGTGATCAGGGTTATAAGACTGAATAAGTACCCTGCCACCGCCACTGGTCCGCCCGGCTCGACCGGCAACCTGGGTAAAGAGAGAAAAACTGCGTTCACCAGAACGGAAATCGGGAAAGTTAAGGATACTGTCAGCACCCAATACCCCGACCAGCGATACCCCGGGAAAATCATGCCCTTTAGCAATCATCTGCGTACCAACCAGAATATCAATTTTACCAGCCTGCATTTGAGAAGTTATTTTATGATGTGCCCCTTTGCGACTGGTGGTATCTCGATCCATACGGACAATTGTGGCGGAGGGGAAAAGTTCGATCAATTCCTGTTCGAGCCGTTCAGTTCCCGCCCCCTGTGGTTCAATATTCAAACCATGACACTTACTACACTGTTCCGGGACAACATCAGTATAATCACAATAATGACATCTCAATTGGCGACTCTGCTGATGATAAGTCAAAGTGATATCACAATTGGGACAATGAAAGCTTCCACCACAGTCGGTACAGAGTAAAAAGGGGGCAAAGCCGCGACGATTCAACAACAACAGAGTTTGCTCACGTTTCTCCAATGCCTGTTGAATTGCCTCGACAAGAACATTGGACAGTGATCCTTCGATGACCTGCTCCCTGAGATCAAGCAACTCAACCTGAGGGAGGGCTCCACCATGAACCCGTTTATCCAGAGAGAGTCGGGTCAGTCCCCCCTGTTCACTCCGGTAATAACTGGATAACGAGGGGGTTGCGCTGCCCAGCAATACCGGACAACTCTGTTGTTGACCACGAACCAGCGCAAGATCACGGGCATTGTAACGAAATCCTTCACCCTGTTTGTAGCTGGATTCATGTTCTTCATCAACCACGATGAGACCAAGCTTCGGTAGGGGGGCAAAAACCGCAGAGCGAACCCCAATAACAATTTGTATTTTGTTACGCAAAATCTCCCGCCAGGCATCATAACGTTCAATTGCAGACAATCCACTGTGCAAGATAGCAATCTTGCCCCCCCTGGATTCAAATCTGGCTCTGAATCTCCCAACTAATTGAGGGGTCAATGCTATTTCTGGAACCAGAATTAATGCCTGTCGCTCAGCCTGCAGACATTGCTCAACAACATGCAGATAAACTTCGGTCTTCCCGCTGCCGGTCACACCATGGAGCAGAAAACCGGAAAAAACCTGGTTACTGATGACTTTGTTGATTTTAGAAACTGCTTCAGTTTGCGCCTTGTTAAGGGTCAGGATTTTATCTTCAGGCAAACCTTCTGTCCGGAAAGGATCGTGGAGAAACTCCTTCTCACACACCTCTAGGGCCCCTATTTCGACCAGCCGCTTAAGTGCTGCATGGGGTGAAGTAAAGCGCTGCCGCAGCTGGTTTAAAGCAACGGTTTTCTCCTCAACAATATATTGCAACAACTCCCGCTGCAGCTTGCCACGAAGCACAATATCGTGATCCAGTGGCTGGTAATGGGGTTCCATTTGAATTTTTGTGGTTTGTTTTTCGTTGCCAAGACCCGCAGGTAATGCAGTACGGATCACCTGCCCAATCGGATGGCAGTAGTACTCTGCCGCCCAGCGCAGCAATCTGATCAATTCAGGGGTTAGAATTACCTCCTCATCAAGGAGTTCTTCTATACATTTTAAGTCACTGCCCTGACCCTCTCTGATGGCACAGACAAAGCCCATTGTCACTCTGTGACCAAAAGGGATCTTGACCCGCATTCCAACCTGAACAGTATCATTCAGATCAGCAGGGATCTGATATGAGAATAGCTGCTTAAGTGGTACCGCTACGGCAATATCTGCAATTAATTGGGTCAAAATCATCTCTCTACTGCTTTAAGTTCTTAACCAAAAAGCCCCTCACCACAAAGAGTGTAAGGGGCTTGAATCTAATAATATTATTTCAGAATCGCAACAGTTGATCAGCCCCGATAGCCGAGAAAATCCAACAATTGGTTGACTTCTTCCATCAATTCGGAAAAATATTCTCCGGATAAACTCTGCGCACCATCACAAAGAGCCAGAGCAGGATTAGGATGGACCTCCATCATCACCCCATGAGCTCCGGCAACCAGGGCGGCCTTGGTCATCACCGGGACCAACATCCGTTTCCCGGTAGCATGGCTTGGATCAACGATAATGGGTAGATGACTCATCTCCCGAATCAATGGGACAACAGAGAGGTCCAGAGTGTTCCGGGTGGCTTTTTCAAAGGTACGGATACCCCGTTCACACAGCACAATATTCTTGTTCCCTTCAGCAAGAATATACTCTGCCGCCGCGAGAAACTCCTCAATTGTTGCACTCATTCCACGTTTCAGCAGCACCGGATGTCTGGTTTTACCAACCTCCTTGAGAAGATCAAAATTCTGCATATTGCGGGCTCCAATCTGCAACATATCTGCATATTGGCACACTGTATCAAGCTGTTCTATCCGCATCACCTCAGTCACCACCGGTAGATCGTAAGCCTGACCAGCTTGCTGCAGGTACTTCAACCCCTCCACTCCAAGCCCCTGAAAAGAGTGGGGGCCCGTGCGCGGTTTATAAGCACCTCCTCGCAACATTCTGGCACCACCAGCCTTGACCTCCTTGGCGGCAACCATTATCTGTTCCTCAGTTTCAATTGAGCAGGGTCCGGCAATAATCACCGGCCTTTGTCCATCCCCAAACTTTACCCCACTGACATCGATAATAGACGCTTTCGGGTGAAAATCACGAGAAGCCATCTTATAAGGTTTGCTGACATGAATGGTCTCTCGCACCCCCGGCAGAGTACGAATCGTTGAATCGTCAACATAACCTTGATTACCAAGAACTCCAATTGCGGTTCTTAAACTCCCAGGAATCGGTTCTGCCGTCAGACCCATCGCCTTCACTGCTGCGATAACCTGGTCGACTTGTTCTTTAGTTGCATGATGGTGCATGACAATAAGCATAAAAACTCCTTAAACAGGAAAGATCTGGGTCATTTCAAACATTGGTTGCCAAATTGGAAATTTATGGGGTTCCCTCGTCACTTTCAGCGAGAGCCCGCTCCCTTAAATAAACGTCCAGCCGTTCCAATGCGCTGGCAATTTCAGCATAAGGACGGGTATAGGAAAAGCGTAAAAACCCTTCGGCACCCTGTCCAAAATCGATACCAGGAGTTATGGCAACACCGGTTTTTTCAAGGATATCAAGGGCCAGCCTTTGTGAATTTGGGTCAATATGGCGTGCATCAGCAAGGACATAAAAAGCCCCTTTCGGCTCAAAATGTACGCCAAAACCGAGCTCTTTTAGATTTGCGACTAATTTCTTGCGTCGTTTATCATAAATCCCCCGCATTTTTGCGACATCATCTCCACACTGTTGCAAAGCAGCAATTCCACCCCGCTGCACAAAATGGTTCGCACAGATCAAAAAATTCTGGTGCAAGGTTTGCAAAGTCCGCATACAGGAAAGAGGAGCAATCAGATACCCCAATCGCCAGCCAGTCATTGCGTAAGCTTTGGAGAATCCCCCCAGAACGAAGGCATCCTGAGTGAACTCCAGAATAGAATGTTCATCCCCCTGATAGGTCAAACCATGATAAATTTCATCCGAGATGATCGGAATTGGCAGTTCTGAGAGCCTCTGCATATCCTCACCAGAGAGGACAGACCCCGCTGGATTCGAGGGAGAATTAATCAACAGCCCACGGGTTTTTTCAGTTATTAACCCCCGGACCTGATCAACCTGCGGCTGAAATCCATCTTCTGCAGCAGTCCGTAATAGAACCGGTGTCCCCCCTGAAAACTTAACAAACCCGGGATAGCATGCATAGCCGGGGTCGCTGAGAATCAGTTCATCACCATCGTTGAGAATTGTGGAAAAAAGGAGCAGCATCAACGGACTGGTTCCGGAAGAAACCACGACCTGCTCAGGGACAATGTTAACGCCGTAATAGTTATGATAGTGGCGACAGATTTCCTGGCGAAGTTCCAGCAACCCGAGAGAATGGGTATAGGATGTCGCCCCCTCTGCCAAAGCCTGACCGGTTGCCGCAAGAATAGCCGGAGGGGTCTTGAAATCGGGCTCACCCAGACAGAGGTAGATAATATCCCGGCCATCCGCTTCCAACTGCTTGGCGCGTTCCATCAACTCCATTGCCAGAAACGGTTCAACCACCCCGGCACGATTTGAAATTGGTATCTGCATATATCTTATCCCTGTTATCCGGCTCGCGCTCAGATTAGTCCTCGTCTCCCCCGATTGCAACCATTTTACGAACTAATTCAAAGGGGAATCGTAGTTGCAATGAATGGCAACTACGGGGTAAATTAATACCTGAGTCAGTGAATGGATCGACGGTTAATAGCACAAGTCATTGAATTGCCTAAGCGTCCCAAAAATCACCGCTGAACCTATGGGTGCAGCTAAGATTTTATGGAACACTTATTCAATCCAAGCCCTTGCACATTAATTCAGCCGCCCACTCACGGATTCAGGTAATAGCTTCATTCATCATAACCTTTTTTGCAAAACCAGCAAATATTTTGCGCTGAGAATATATTCCCAGAAGAAAGCCCACGCATGAAAGTAATAACTTCAATATTCCTGACCCTGTTTCTCTGTGGGTTCTTTCCCCTTGTCGCAATCTCGGCAAAAGATTCTGAGCCGGGGATGAAGTTAATCCGGGAGCTGGGATGTAAGGGTTGTCATATGATTTATGGCAAAGGGGGTTCTTCGGCGACCGATCTCACTGAAGTAGGAAGTCGATTGACAGCAGCGCAAATAGAAGAGTTTTTGTCAGCTGATCCAGCAACCCGGACGAAGGACTTCATGCCAAGCTACAGTTCACTGACAAAAGCAGAACGACAACTCATCAGTGAGTGTCTCTACAACCTTCACTAACTTCCTGAAAAAGAAAACTCGATATGTCACAACGAATGACACTGATTACCTCCCCTGTATTTATTCCTGAGGCACGGTTAAAAACTGCGGGTAACTTTAAGACTCTGTTTGGTAACAACAACCCGGTCGCCCTTGAGATTGGTTGTGGTATTGGTGATTTTATTATTCAGATTGCCCAACGTCACCCGGAGCAAAATTTTATTGCCATTGATATTTTTAATCAGGGTTGCCGTCAGACCTGCAGCCGGATTGAATCTTCAGGGCTGACCAACATTTTGATGATGCGCATAGAAGCACGCTATCTGATGTATCAATATCTGGAAAAAGAGAGTTTACAGGCGATCTATATCAACTGCCCAGATCCCTGGCCGAAAAAACGGCAGCGCAAGAGAAGACTTCTCAATCAAAACTTTCTCGATCTGGCACTCTACTGTTTACAGGATCATGGCGAGCTGAACTTCTGTAGCGACTTTATCGATTACGGTGAATCCGCAGCAGAACTACTCAGCGGCGAACAACGGTTGAATAATTTGCTGCCAACACCCTATACCCATGATTTGGGGGATTATCCAATTTCAAAATATATGCAGCGTTTTCTTGATCTGGGGCAACCGATTTTTCTCTGTCGTTACAGCAAAAAAACCGATCTTGAAATCGATCCACCGCAGTTGGACAAGGGGTTTCGGCTCCACTGGGGCAAGGGGGGAGAGTGAACTGGTTAACCGAAGATCTTCCCGGTATCGGTGGAATCTATAAACAGACGATAGAGGATTTTCAGGTTGATGAGATCCCTCTCTATTCCTGCTCTGGCAAAGGGGAGCACCTTTATCTGTGGATTGAAAAGTCCGGGATTACCACTCGCAACCTCCTCGTTCAACTGGCAAAAGGGTTAAAGATCAGAGAACGTGATCTCGGTTATGCCGGGCTGAAAGATGCACGGGCTTTGACCAGACAAATGATCTCAGTTCCACGCAGTCAGTTGGAGAAAATTGAAAAGCTCAAACTGAATCACGCCAAAATTCTCCAGATTAATCGGCACGAAAATAAACTTCGCCTTGGTCACCTCGCCGGCAACCGTTTTACCATCACCCTCCGTGAAACCGGCGCAGAAGCCCTGCCCCACGCCAAACTTATCCTGGAGCAACTGGAAAAACGTGGTGTCCCTAATCTCTTCGGTGAGCAGCGCTATGGGGTTCTGGGGAATTCAGCAGAATTAGGCAAACTACTGGTGCAGAAAAAATATCCGCAATTCTGCCGGGAATATCTTGGCAATCCACAGCTCATTCGCAATCCGGATTGGCAGGAAGCAGCAGAGCTCTATCGACAAGGTAAAATTCAGGAAGCTCTCGACAGGCTGCCTAGCGGAATGGCCGACGAACGCCATTTACTGCAGCTGCTCCAAAATGGGAAATCCCACCAGATGGCGGTCTTTTCCCTGCCGAAAAATTTATTGCGGCTTTTCCTCTCTGCGGCACAAGCCGATCTTTTCGATCAACTGCTGCGGCAAAGGTTGCCGGAGCTGGAACAGCTTAAGGATGGGGATATTGCGGTTAAACACATTAATGGGGCATGTTTCAGGGTAGAACAAGCTGCTGCCGAACAATCCCGGGCTGATAACTTTGAAATCAGCCCATCAGCACCACTGTTCGGTAGTAAAGTCATGATTGCTACAGGGAACCCCGGGGAAACGGAACTGAAGATGCTGGAAAAGAGTGGATTATCTCTGGAGAGCTGGAAACTTGGCAGGGGGTTAACGATGTCGGGAGAACGCCGACCTCTCAGAGTTCCTCTTAACCAACCGGAAATTATCGACCATGGGAAAAATTTTATCACATTCCGTTTTGTTCTACCCAAAGGGAGTTACGCCACCAGCGTCCTGCAAGAATTGATTAAAAAATAATAAAAAATCCGGTTTTATTTGACAATAATAGAACGGCATTCTACAATTAATCTGATGGGGATAAACTCCGGTTATCTGCAGCAGATCAGGATTGACAGAACCACAACCTGAAGATACGATATATACATTATATATAGGAAAAACACCAGAAGGGGATAGTAGCCATGGTCAAAAAAGATAAATCTGAATATATTATTCAGGCGGTTTCTCACGCCCTCGATCTGCTTGAGCAATTTCATGGCGATATCGATGAGCTTGGCGTTACTGAGTTGAGCAAACGGTTGAAGCTCCATAAAAATAACGTTTTCCGGCTCCTCGCAACCCTTGAATCACGAGGCTATATTGAGCAGAACAAGGCGACAGAAAATTATCGACTGGGTCTAAAGGCTCTGGAGCTTGGTCAAACTTTTATCAAGCAGATGGGACTGTTGCGACAGGCGAAACCAATCCTCGAACAGATTGTTGAAGAGAGTAATGAAACCGCCTATGTAGCTATCTATAAAGAAAATTACGTTGTTTATCTGGATGTTATAGAAACCAACCTTACGGTTCGAGTCGTGTCACGGGTTGGTTCCAGACTGCCCGCATACTGTACGGCCTCAGGGAAAGTCCACATGGCTTACATGTCCGAAGAGGATCTGGACGCACTACTGCATGAGGTCAAACTGGTTCCCCACACTTCGACAACCATCACCTCACCCGAGGCCATCAATGCAGAAATGGCTAAGGTTC
>JAUVCS010000193.1 GCA_030590745.1 Desulfuromusa sp. | reverse complement strand
CACACCTGTTCTCATCCCGAACACAGAAGTTAAGTCCTACTGCGCCGATGATACTGCATGGGAGACTGTGTGGGAAAGTAGGTCGCTGCCGAAATTAATTGAAAGCCCCCCATCTATTTAAGTAGATGGGGGGCTTTTGTTTTTTTATGATGGTTCGATTTGGTAGGTTTTGATTTTTCGATGGAGATTAGACCGCTCCAGTCCGATTTCTTCTGCCGTCCTGGAAACATTCCAATCATTTTCCTGCAGTTTATTAAGTAAAAATTGCTTCTCAAATACTTCTTTTGCTTCACGGTATGAATTTGGTAGACCTGATGTGATCAAGCATTGAGAATCATTTTCCCGATTCTTCTGACTGATGACAAGGGGAAGATCGGAGAGGTTAATCTCTTTCCCCGGGGTCATAATGACCAATCTTTCAATCAGATTCTTCAATTCTCTGACATTTCCTGGCCAATTGTAATCTATCAGAGAATTTAACGCAGATTCAGAGATATTTTTGATCTCACGACTCTCTTTGCAACAAAAATAGTGTAGAAAATGCTTACAAAGTCGGGGGATATCATCTTTTCTCTTTTGCAGTGGTGGGACATGGAAGGGGAGAACGTTGAGTCGAAAGAACAGGTCCTCTCTGAATTTTCCTGAACTCATTTCTTCCTGCAGGTTTTTATTTGTTGCGGCGATGACTCGAACATCGACTTCAATTGTTCTATTTCCTCCAACCCGATCAAACTTATGTTCCTGCAATATTCTTAATATTTTTGCCTGGGTTTTTAAACTCATATCCCCAATTTCATCTAGGAATAGAGTTCCGCCATTTGCCTGATCAAATTTTCCTCTACGAGCGGATGTGGCACCTGTAAAGGCCCCTTTTTCATGACCAAAAAGTTCCGATTCAATAAGTTCTTCGGGGATGGCTGCACAATTTATTTCAACAAAGGGTTTTTTAGAACGTGTTGATTGTTGATGAATTGCCCGTGCGACCAGTTCTTTTCCGGTACCGTTTTCGCCATTGATCAGAACCCACCCGGAGCTTGGTGCTGCCATTTTGATCTGCTGTTTCAGCTGATCAATGGCGACACTGTTTCCAATCATCTGATAGTCTTGGCCAATTTTATCTTTTAATGCTTTATTTTCAGCAACCAGCTGTCCTATTTTTATGGCATTTTGAATTGATAATAGAACTTTTTCAAGTGAGAGTGGTTTCTCAATAAAGTCAAATGCACCGAGCCGGGTCGCTTTGACTGCTGTCTCAATTGAACCATGGCCACTCATCATCACGACTAATTGCTGCGGCCGGGTCTGCTTAATCTTTTTGAGTGTTTCGAGCCCATCTATCCCCGGCATCCAGATGTCTAGCAAGATTAAATCGGGATCCTCCGACAGGAGTAAGGTCAGGCATTCCTCACCTGTGGCAGCAAATAATGTTTCAAAACCCTCATCTTCAAGGATCCCTTCCAGGCTTTGGCGAATACTAATTTCATCATCAACGATGAGTATGCTTTTCATAGAAATGTCCTTATCCGCGACTAGTCGCAGGAAGTTCAATAATAAACAGCGAACCCTTGGGTTTGTTATCTCTGACACGAATATAGCCATTATGATCGGCTATGATGGTTGATACAATAGCCAAACCCAATCCTGTTCCGGTTTTTTTAGTCGAGAAGTATGGTTCAAACAGTCTGGTTTTATCTTCTGCTGGAATCCCGCATCCGGAGTCGGCAATGATTATGGTAATAATCTTCAACTCGTGATTGTAGGCTGTTTCAAGTCGGATCGTCCCCTCAGTTGCAATTGCAGCAACAGCATTTTCAAGGAGGTTGATGATGACCCGTTTAATCTGCTCTCGATCAAAGAGAGTCTCTGGTAGATGTTGATCCAGTGATTGCTGAAATGTGATCTGTTTATGAGCCTGCTGATAGAGAGTCAGGCATTCATTGATCACCTCATTCAGATTGTTCTCACTTGGTTTGGTTGCGGGCATCCTGGCAAAATTGGAAAATTCATTGACTAGATTCTTTAGCTCATCAACCTGATCACTAATCATTCTTGTACAGTCATCAAAAACCCGGTCATCTGCTGGAAATTTATTCAGGTAGCGGCGACGCAGGCGCTGCGCAGATAGCTGAATCGGGGTCAGTGGATTCTTGATTTCATGAGCAATCCGCCTTGCCACTTCTCTCCATGCAGCCATACGCTGTGCTTTATAGAGCTGAGTCAGATCGTCAAATACGATAACGGTTCCGAGAAAGTTGTTTTGTTTATCACGCAAGGTTGTCAGATTGAGCATCAGGGTATACTTGTCGTTACCAATCGGGATGGTCAACTGCTGCCGTATTGTTCCCCGTTCTGAATAGAACAATTCTTTGAGAAGCTCCATGATTTTTGGCATATAACTCTGTGGAATAATATCCCGGAAGTCTTTCCCCAGCATCTTTTCAGCGTTGAAATTTAGTAAGGTTTCAGCTGATTTATTGATTGTTGTCAGGTGCCCAGAGCGGTCAATAGAGATGACACCAGCAGTCACATTAGCCAGAACGATCTCCATATAATCCCTGCGTCGATCAAGTTCAAGGTTTGAATTTAGCAGCTCCTGATTTGCTGCTGTAACTTCAATACGTCCCTGCCGCAAGTCGGTGGTCATCTTGTTGAAAGCATTGACCAGTGTCCCAATTTCATCTGTACTTTGAGTTTTAAGTTGAATATCAAGATCGCCAGATGCAACTTTAGTTGTCGCTGTTGCTAATTCCTGAATTGGAACAGTGATCCCGTTGGCAAGGTGGAAGCCAAACCAGGTCGCCAGAAATATTATAATCAAGGCGATGAGAAGCAATATGATAACGTAGCTTTTTTGAATCTGTCCTCGTATTGATTTGGTGAGTTTGTATTGATCAACGGAGGAGGAAATCTCTTTCATTTTATTGATTAAAGAGTAAGGGACATAGTAATTAACGACAACGACGCCAACAATATCCTCAGAGTTCCAATTTGATTGAACCGGGACAATCCCTCGAATCAGATCCGCTTTACCAACTGGTGTGATCTGTGAAAAACGGATTCCCTGAAGCCCCTCCTGTACCGAATCTGAACTTGCTGCGGTAATTTCTATAATCGGTAACTTGGCGTTGGCAACGCGGACTATCTCTTCTTTTGTTGCCGAGAAAACCTCAACAATTCCAAGGTTGTATTCTTCCTGTTTTTCTTTAATCAGCTGTTTTAGAAGGGG
>JAUVCS010000088.1 GCA_030590745.1 Desulfuromusa sp. | reverse complement strand
CAGTTCTGTCAATTGCAACTGCTCCCTGTCTGGTGTTTTAGGGCGAGCAAATATGCTATGATTCAGCGTTGTTAGAAAATTAACCGAAAGTATAAAGGGTTGGTTATGCGTTATTGTTTTTTATTGCTGCTGTCGTTATTCGCTTCAGGTTCTGTTTTTGCCGCACCAGCGTTGGTTGTTGAGCAGGTGAACTATGATTTCGGTGAGATTGTCCAGGGTGCTGAGATTACGCATAACTTTCGTTTTTACAATGCTGGGGATCAGATATTGGAAATCAGCCGGTTGCGCAGCTCTTGCGGTTGTACGGCGGCCCTGTTGACAACCAGCAGGTTGTCCCCGGGCTCTATGGCTGAGTTGCAGTTAAAATTTGATTCACAGGGATTTCGTGGGGTGGTGCAAAAGGAGGTCTCTTTTGAAACAAATGACCCGGAACATCGTGCTGTGACCTTCCGCCTGCAAGGGAAGGTCAGGCCTGAACTGTTTTTGCAACCCCAAAGGATCAACTGGGGAGTTGTCGGGAAAGGTGCTCTATTACAGGCCGAAGTTGAAATTGTCAATGAGTCAACTCGAACAATTACTTTGCGCCCTCCAGAAATAACCAACCCTGGAATTGTAGCGCAGTTATCAGCGTTGATCATTGCCCCGGGTGAAAGGGCACAGTTGAAGGTTTCAGCGGAATTTCCAGCGGATAAAAAACGGTTGGCTGGTTATATTGTCATCAAGAGTGATTTTTCGAACCTTCCCCAATTAAGAGTACCTGTTTCTGCACGACTATCTCAGAAATAGAGCGACCGAAGCAATCAATTCCAGTTGCATTAAGTGGGGGTATAGCGTATATAGTACAGCCCATGCGCCCGTAGCTCAGCTGGATAGAGCGCTGCCCTCCGGAGGCAGAGGTCACAGGTTCGAATCCTGTCGGGCGTGCCAATAAAATTGATGGGTTAGCGGTTGTCCGTTAGCTCATTTTTTGCGTCTTGGCTCTGACTGATATTTCCTCGATACGTTCAATCTAACGGCAATTTGTACAGGGGCCGATCCCGCCGACATAGTAGGGGGATCCTGAGTCAGGCGTTGTCACGCTCTCACTTGCGGTGTCCGGAGGGTTCTCCAAAACATCAGCATTTTCCTTTGGGGGCAAAGAGGAAGGGGAGAAAAGTAATTGTTTTAAGCTCCTTAAGTCTTCAGGGTATTCATATTCCTTGACACCTGAATCTTTGCGGACTTGTATATCTCCTGTGAGTGCCAGAATTCGATAAGCAGAAAGGGTTTCGTTGACAGTGACGGTGATCAGTTGGCTGGCCGATTGAAAATATTCATTTTCGGCGCTCAGAACATCAAGGAGGCTTCTTTGAGAAACAGAAAACAGGGTCACATAAGCGTCAAAGGTCTTCTGGCTATAGCCAACGGATTCCCGATAAGCGACCTTTTGACTGTTTAAAGATTTATAGGTCGCCCAGACTGCCGAAGTTTCTTCCTGAAGTTCAAATAGCTTGTTTTCACGGGTTGAGCGACTCTGATATTGACGTGATAATGCCGCTAGTTCTGCTGCTTTATCCTGCCCCCCGTTAAATAAATTCCAGCGCAAATTCAACATCGCATCATTGGTCTTTTGCCAAGAGTCATCCCCCTCAAGATTATCATTGTAACGACTGCTGAGTTGAAGATCTATTTTGGGTTTAAAAGGTGAATGTGCAAGGGCCAGCCTTGCTTTGGCCTCAGCCACTGAGGCGTCTAATATGTGCAGTTCCGGGTTTCCCTTTGCCATCAGCTTTAATGCCTGTTCCAGGGTTTGTGGAACGCTTTCCGGGACTCCCGCGTAGCTTATATGCTCAGGTTTAGGGGTAAAGCCGACCAGTCGAAAATAACTGGCCAGGGCATTGCTGAGACGAGCTTTGCTGAGAGATAATACCGAATGGGCACGTGCCATCCGCGCTTGAACCTGGGTGACATTGGCCATATTTCCGGCACCGGCCTGCGCCCGCTCTGCCAGAGATTGATAGATATCCTGATGAACCGCCAAATTCTTTTCAGCCAGAATGACCAGTTCACGATGCCTGAAAACCTCCAGATGGGCGGCAATAGTGTCAAGAACAACAGCTTGAACTGCACTTTTAATCTGGAACTGGGCCGAATCCAATAATGTTTTTTGAATCTCAACCTGCTGGCTGATTTCCCCGCCATCATAAATTTGCTGGGTTAGCCGGATGGTCGCATCTTTCCGCGCATCCCAGTCTTTATCAGATGGGTCAGCACCAGATCGCCGGGTTGTTTTATCACTATATTGTTCCAGACCATAGCCGAGTAACAGATCAACCGATGGAAGGTAGCGACCGCGGGATTGTTTAAGATCGAATTGAGCGGCTTGACGACTATGCGTCAGTGCCTGTATCTGGGGGCTGTATTGAAGGGCCTGCTCAACAGACTGGTACGGGGTTATCTTTTCTGCCTCTGACAGCGTCGGAATCAGGATAGTGAGGCAAAGCAGGACAATAGCCATAAACAATGATTTACTCAAGATGCTATCCATATCTGTATTTAATCGAAAAAAGATCATAGTCATCAATCAAGGAAAAAGAGTGTTTGCAACTTTGGCAAACTGGGCTGCTGCCGTCTGCTGAATTTTCAGGCACTGTTCTTTTGTCAGTCCGGTGGTTGCCCAAACCGTGTCATCAACAATAAAAGCATCCGCTCCAAACTGGCCACCTTCCAGATCGGACCGAGTCAGTAGAGAGCCGAGATGTAACAGGGCTGTCTCCCGGTCAAACTGTGTTGGAATGTTCGGTTCCGGGTGAAAGCGGGTTGTCACCTGCAGACTTTTGGGCAGGTCCCATTGCCGCATCACGTTGCTGCCTATTTGTGCATAGTCAAATCCAAGCAGTTCACGTTCAATTTGGTATAAAGGTCTTCGCAGCTCTTTCGCTTGCAACATAACTTGTTGTGATTCTTCGGGGATCGCCAGATACATAAATAAATGGCCAATATCATGGAGCAATCCCATAACAAAAAGTCGCTCGCTTTCCATTCCATTACAGGCAGCCGCAAGCTGTTGCACTGTTACAGCACAATAGACACTCCGTTGCCAGAACTGCTTCATATTCATCACTTCGATCGAAATTCCGTCGAAGGCTTCAATGACTGAGGCACAGAGAGCAATATAATGTACTTGCTGACTGCTTAACAGGCTGACCGCGTGACCGATCGTTTCAACCTTATTGGATCTTCGATTCAGTGGGTTGTTGACTATCCGCAGAAATTGCGTTGCCAACCCAGGGTCACGTTCGACCAACAGGGCCACTGTTGCCATAGTGTATTCAGGGTCGGCAAGCAACTCCTCTAAGCGAAGGTAACTCTCCGGCAATGAAATCAGTTGTGCCGTTTGCTCAATTTTCTGCATCATTGCACGGCTATTTATTATTTCCATTATCATTATAAAATCTTTATATCATAATTTTAATTATTTTTGTAGCATTTTTGTTGCTTCATCTTGCCGAACCGGGCGACCTAAATAATATCCTTGTAAATACTCACAACCCAGAGCAATTAAATAGTCGGCCTGGTGTTTTTCCTCAATTCCTTCAGCGACCACTTCCAGATCTAAGCCGTGTGCCATCGAGACAATAGAGGCGATCAGTTTTTCAGACATCTTATCTTTGCCAATTTCGGCGGTAAAAGAGCGGTCAATCTTTAAACCTGATAACGGGATATTTTTAAAATAGGAGAGGGAAGAGTAGCCGGTACCATAGTCGTCTATTGTTATGCGGAGACCCATCTTCTCCATTTGTTGCAAAACGGAAAAAGAGCTGTCGTGGGAATTAACCAGCGAACTTTCTGTCAATTCAATCTCCAGCATGGACGTTTCAAGCTTGAATTTATCCAGAAGAGACTCGATTTTCTTGGCCAGGTTTGGTTGCTGTAATTGCCTTCCCGACAGGTTGACGGCAATCGTTGTCACCTCAAGGCCTCTGTCCAGCCAATCTCTAAGCTGTTGACAGGCCTGATGGAAGACCCAATCTCCAATTCGGTCAATCTGGCCCGATTGCTCAGCAATCGGAATAAAATCACCTGGAGGGATAGAACCCAACTCGGTACTCTGCCAGCGCAGCAGCGCCTCAAATCTGGAAATCTGTCCTGTAATTGATTCAACTTGCGGTTGATAGTGCAGTTCCAGTTCATCATTCTGAATAGCAGAATGCAGGGCATTTTCAATCTGCATTTGCCTTATTGCTTTTTCATTCAGATCCGTTGATGAAAAGAAATAACCCTCTTTTCCCTGGTTTTTCTGCGCATAGCTAGAGGCATTGGCAGCACTGATATACAAATCTTCAGCAGTCTGACCATCATGAGGGAAAATGCTCACACCGATATAGGCTGATACATATATCTCACGCTCTTTGACCTTGAATGGCTTTTTAAATGAATCAATCAGGCGTTTGGTAATCCAGGTAATATCGTCAATGTGCTTGACTTCAACCAGCAATACGCCAAACTCTGATTGATTTACCAGTGAAACCGACGACATCCCTTTGTAATCTTCTATAATTGCCAGAGTGTCGACTTTTTCTCGCAGCACATCATTTAAGCGGTGACCACAGGTTTTCATCAATAATGCAGCAGTATTGGCACCCAGAGTTTTATACACCTGCTCTGCGGTATCGATGTTTATTGCAAGGACAACCACCTGTGAGTCTTTGCGTCTGCCTCTGACAATTTCTTGAGCGATCCGATCTTCAAAGAGAGAACGAGTTGGTAGACCAGTTTTAATATCGTACATTTCAAAATGTTCAAATTCAATGGCTCGCTTGGCCAATAACCCTTCCAATTCCTGGACCCGCTGTTGCAACTGGGCCCGGTTTTCTGCTGAATCTTCCAATCCAGACAGATCTGCTTTGCTGGCTGTATCAGCTGTCGTGGTTAGCGAGTCAGAATCTTCTTTTCCCCAGCAAATGACCCGGTTCCGGCCACTGTTCTTAGCCGCATACAAAGCTTTATCCGCTTGATTGATCAGCTCCTCTGGTTTATTGGCATTCTGTTCAATGGAAGAAACCCCCAGGCTTGC
The DNA here is from genome assembly GCA_030590745.1 of Desulfuromusa sp. Classification (GTDB taxonomy): domain Bacteria; phylum Desulfobacterota; class Desulfuromonadia; order Desulfuromonadales; family Geopsychrobacteraceae; genus Desulfuromusa. Next base: position 189 of record JAUVCS010000088.1, on the reverse strand, counting down.
AGTGACCTTAACTCCTGCACAGGGTTTTTCTTCTATCAAACACCGGATTCGCTCGGCAATCTTCGTGGCTTGTTCCAGATCAAGATCGGGTAAAATCACACAGAACTCTTCTCCACCGTAGCGTGCAACCAAGTCACTGTCACGGGTACAGATTTTCAGAATATCGGCAATACCCTTGATGACCTGATC
>JAUVCS010000100.1 GCA_030590745.1 Desulfuromusa sp. | reverse complement strand
CCCTCTTCTGTCATTTTTTTTTGAAGAACCATAAACACAATTGAACAGGTAAAATCATGAAAATTCTAGTCACCGGAGCTGCGGGATTTATTGGCTCCCATCTGTCAAAATACCTTCTTGATCGTGGCGATGAAGTTGTTGGTCTGGACAACCTGAACGATTATTATGATGTCAGTTTGAAACAGGCCCGTCTGAAAAAATTGGAAGCACAGGCCGGGTTTCGTTTTATCAAGTTGGATCTGGCTGATCGGCAAGGGATTGCTGAGTTATTTGCACAGGAGAAGTTTGAAAAAGTTGTCAATCTGGCGGCTCAGGCTGGGGTCCGTTATTCAATAGTCAACCCGTATGCCTATATCGATAGTAACATCCAGGGTTTCATAAATATACTTGAGGGTTGCCGACATAACGATGTCAAGCACCTGGTCTATGCCTCCTCTTCTTCGGTCTATGGTGCTAATACATCGATGCCATTTTCGGTCCATGATAATATTGATCACCCCCTCTCCCTCTACGCAGCCAGTAAAAAATCAAATGAACTGATGGCGCATACCTATAGTCATCTCTATCGACTGCCGACCACCGGGCTGCGCTTTTTTACCGTTTATGGCCCCTGGGGTCGTCCTGATATGGCGATGTTTCTGTTTGCCAAAGCGATTCTGGCTGGTGAACCGATCCAGGTATTTAACTACGGAAAAATGAAGCGGGACTTTACCTATATTGATGATATCGTCGAGGGTGTGGTGCGAACCATGGATCATACTGCAACCATAAACCGAGAATGGTCCGGGGAGCAGCCCGACCCGGGGACCAGCGCAGCACCTTATAGACTCTATAATATCGGTAATAATAATCCGGTTGAACTGATGTATCTGATTGAAGTTCTGGAAAAAACTCTCGGTAAAACTGCCGAAAAACAGATGATGCCAATTCAGCCGGGTGATGTGCCGTCAACCTATGCTGATGTTGAGGCGTTAGTGGCGGATGTCGGGTTTAAGCCGGCAACCTCGATCGAGGATGGGGTGGCACGGTTTGTCGAGTGGTATAGGGAGTATTTTGTTAGCTGATAGCTGATAGCTGAAAGTTCAAAGGCTGTATTGGACACTGATAAAATCTGATAAGTTCTGATGTTAAAACCATAACCAACAAGATTTAAAGATTTTGACCTATCCGATTTAATCAGATTGTATCCGCGGCAAACAGGTTTGAGGTTTTGATTCAAAGTTCAAGGGCTGTATTTGGCCGCTGATAAAGTCTGATAGGGTCTGATGTTAAAAGATGGAGACTGATGAAAGTAAATGATTTAAAATCTGTTTTTTCGGTGATTCACGGGCTTGAACTTGTTGTTTTGGTTGGCAGCCAATCTAATGGGATGGCCCATGCTGACAGTGATTGGGATTTTGCCATTCAGTGGAACAGGGAGATGAGCTTCATGGAGCAGCTCAGTACCACTGAAAAGTTGCGAAAACATATTGCAACCAGCCTCAAAACTGGTCTGTCAGAGATAGATCTTATTGATCTGCCATCAGCGCGCCTTGCCATGAAAGCCCTTGTAGCTGAGGAGGGTGTTATTCTCCATGGTGTTGAAACCTTGGCCTGGTGTCATTTCTTGCAGCGAACGTGGCGGGAACTGGAAGAGCAATATTGGGAGGAAATATATGCGGCTTGATTTGTACCTGGCAGAGACGGCACTCATTGCCCGCACGCAAACTGCAATTCTTGACGATGCGCGCAACCTGCTTAACGCCGGGAGAACGTTATCTTCTCTAGAGAACAGTGGTGTTTTGCATGCTTTTCAAATTTTGGCAGAAAATGCCATTGGTAAGGCAAAGCAAACCCTTAAAGCTATGGGTAAGAAAGTGCCGCTATCAGCTTATGATTGCTTTAGCGAGCTATCCAGACTCGGTGTAATTGATGATAACGACCTGACAACCTGGAATGCCATCATCGGATTGCGCAATCGGATTGTTCATGATTATATGAATATTGATATAATGAGAGTACTCGAACTGGTTAAAAGTGAGCAATATCGGTTTATTGCCGATTTTCTTTTTGTGCCGATAAGTGAATAAGAACATTCAAAAGCATCTCAGCCACAGATAAGTTCTGATAGAATCAGATGTTAAACCAACAACAGAATGACTTATGTTTTTGACTTTATCCGCCTGTATCAGATTGTATCTGCGGCCAAAAAAAGGTTTTCAGGGGATTTATGTAAAAAGATCGATGCCGTTTCTGCTGACTTCAAGGCTCACCGCGCTGATACGGAAGCACATCATGGAATGTATCGGGTTAAAGAAGGATAACGGATTCATCTCACTTCACTGATGGTTGTAATACCGAATAGGGGATAGCTTGAAAATACTTATTACCGGTGGTGCCGGTTTTATCGGCTCTGCGGTTATTCGCCATATTATCTGTCATACCGCAGATTCGGTCATTAATGTTGATAAGCTGACTTATGCAGGTAATCTTGATTCTCTGGTTGAAGTTTCTGAAGATGATCGTTACGCCTTTGAACAGGTTGATATCTGCAATCGCGTAGAACTTGAGCGGGTATTCAGTGATCATCAGCCTGATGCCGTAATGCATCTGGCAGCAGAAAGCCACGTTGACCGTTCTATTGATGGCCCAGCAGTTTTCATAGAGACCAACATTGTTGGTACTTATACCCTGTTGGAAGTGTCGCGTAGCTATTGGAGTCACCTCGATGCTGAGCGCAAGGCCAAGTTTCGTTTTCATCATATCTCAACAGATGAGGTCTATGGTGATCTGGATGACCCGGAAGCGTTGTTTACTGAACAAACATCCTATGCCCCCAGTTCTCCCTACTCGGCCAGTAAGGCGAGCTCAGATCATCTGGTACGTGCCTGGCAGCGTACTTTTGGTTTTCCTGCCTTGGTGACTAATTGTTCCAACAATTACGGCCCTTATCATTTCCCGGAAAAATTGATTCCCCTGATGATTCTAAATGCCCTAGAAGGTAAGCCCCTGCCGGTATACGGTCAGGGTCATCAGGTTCGGGACTGGCTTTACGTTGATGACCATGCCCGAGCACTCTATAAAGTCATCACGGAAGGTAAAGTGGGGGAGACCTATAATATCGGTGGCCACAACGAAAAGCAGAATATTGAAGTTGTTCGCACGATCTGTGATTTACTGGATGAGCTTGCTCCGTCACCTTTTACCCCCTACGCGTCACTCATCACTCATGTCACCGACCGTCCCGGTCACGACCAGCGCTATGCTATTGATGCCAGTAAAATTCAGCGGGAACTGGCGTGGACTCCGCAAGAGACGTTTGCGTCCGGTATCAGGAAAACGGTGGAGTGGTATCTGGACAATCTTACCTGGTGTCGTCGTGTACAGGATGGCAGTTATCAACGCCAGCGGTTGGGTATTTAGACTGGGGGAGAGTTACGGGTGAAGAGTTACGAGGGGAGAGATGAAAAGCCGTAAGTATTTGCCAGTTTAACAAAAAGAGTTTATCTGATAGTGAACTTCAATAAACTTGCAGCAGGCTTGTCGATTTGAATAAAAGTTTGGGAGCTGATTTTGACTAGTTATTCGTCACCCGTTACGGGTTACAAGAAAATAGCAGTTATCGGCGCTAATGGCATGTTGGCGAGTATGTTGTGTGATAGTGTGCCAAAATCTGTCACTCTGCACCGGTTTGATCTGCCAGAGTTGGACATCACTGATGCTGATCAGCTTAACACAACATTCGCTGAACTAAAACCGGATGTGGTGATCAATTGTGCTGCTTTTACTCAAGTGGATGCTTGTGAATCTCAGCGAGAAATGGCTTTTCAGGTTAATGGGGCAGGGCCCGGTCATCTGGCGACAGTAGCTAGGAATATTGGTGCTGTGCTGGTGCATGTTTCGACCGATTTTGTTTTTTCAGGGGCCAGAACAACTCCATATGTTGAAGATGATATGACCGAACCTATCTCAGCTTATGGAGAGTCAAAACTCCAGGGAGAACAGGCCATTCTTGCTAGTGGTTTAAGCGATTATTACATCATCCGTACAAGTTGGCTTTATGGACCAGGAGGTCCTAACTTTGTTGAAACAATTATTCGTTTGGCGACAGAACGGGAGGAACTGGGCATTGTCACCGACCAGTTTGGTACCCCCACCTATACGGGAGATTTAGCTGCTGCCATCTGGAGATTGATCTCTCCGATCACCAGTTACTCATCACCAGTTACCCAGCACCAGTCACAGATTACCGCTCCTTACGGTATCTACCACTACAGTAACAGTGGAGTTTGTTCGTGGTATGAGTTTGCCTGTGCTATCGTTGAACAACTGCGTAATGATAACGCTTCACTTAAACTCAGGGAGCTTAAACCCATAACCACAGCAGAATATCCTTTGCCAGCAGAACGACCCTCATACTCAGTTCTGTCCAAAGAAAAATATAAGCAAGTGACCGGTGATGAAATATCCGATTGGCGGTATAGTCTGGATCGATATTTTAAAAACAGGTCATAAGCTTACTTACAGGGATGAAAGGGATACAAAAGGATAGAGCAAAAGTATGAGTCTTTGGTTTTGACCTATCCTGTTTATCCCCTTTATCCCTGTAATCAGAATATTTTCTTGGAGGTTTTTTAGTGAGTGGAATTAAAAAAGGTATTGTTCTTGCCGGTGGGGCCGGCAGCCGTCTTTATCCTCTGACCCTGGTGGCCAGTAAACAGCTACAACCTGTGTACGATAAACCGATGATCTATTATCCGCTTTCAACATTAATGCATGCAGGTGTACAGGATATTCTGATCATTTCGACACCAGAGGATACTCCCCGGTTTAAAACTCTGCTTGGCGATGGCCACCGTTTCGGTATCCGCTTGTCTTACGCAGTGCAACCTGAACCCAAAGGTATCGCCCAGGCATTTCTGGTCGGTGAAGAGTTTATCGGTGACGA
>JAUVCS010000205.1 GCA_030590745.1 Desulfuromusa sp. | reverse complement strand
AAATCGGGAATTAAGGTGAATCTGCTTGATCGACGAGAGCTGGAACGGCAGGGTTTTGGTGCCATGCTCGGTGTTGCTCAGGGGAGCGAGCAGGATCCCTATCTGATTGTGCTGGAGTATCGCGGCGGTGATGAAACAACTCCGCCGATTGCACTGGTGGGTAAAGGGGTCACCTTTGATTCTGGCGGAATTTCGCTAAAACCGGGCGAAAAAATGGATGAGATGAAAATGGATATGGGCGGGGCAGCCACGGTTCTCGGAACCATGCAGGCGGCAGCCCAGCTGAAACTTCCGGTCAATCTGGTGGCGGTGGTTCCGGCTGTGGAAAATATGCCTTCAGGGACGGCGATCCGTCCCGGCGATATTTTGACCTCCCTCTCTGGGAAAACCATTGAAGTTCTGAATACGGATGCAGAAGGACGGTTGATTCTGGCAGATGCTCTGACTTACGTGGGGCGCTATCAACCCCGGGTAGTTATCGATCTGGCAACCTTGACCGGAGCGTGTATCATTGCACTGGGAAATCAGGCGGCAGCGGTGCTGGGTAATCATGATGGCTTGATTCGGAAATTACTTAAAGCGGGTGAAAAGAGTGGCGAACGATTCTGGCAGTTACCTTTATGGGATGAATATGCCGGGCTGATCAAGAGTGACTTTGCCGATGTGAAAAATACCGGTGGTCGTGCGGCCGGAACAATTACTGCCGCCGCTTTCCTGCAGCTGTTTGCTGATCAATACACCTGGGCTCATCTGGATATCGCCGGAATGGCGTGGGCAGAGCAGGGCAAAGCGGGGCAGCCAAAAGGGGGAACCGGGTTCGGGGTGCGGGCTTTGATCGAATATCTGCGTGGGGAAGCAAAATAGCCCTTTTTTGTCGAAAAAATGGGTAAACTTCAGATGACCAATTCTTGACATGATGTTGTATCTGTTGCTAGTGTTCCCTGCGTAAAAAACTACGAAAACAATGTAATTATTCAGCACAACTGTCAGTAAACTCGGGACTTGTAGATTGTTAGTCCCTATATAGAATATAGAGATTAAATCGTATGCGTTTTTCTGATTCATCTCCTGAAACTGATATCCCCAAAGGGGTGCGGGATTTTCTCCCCCTTAAAGCGGCAAAGGTCGAATATCTGCAGCAGCAATTGCAACAGGTTTATGCTGCCTGGGGGTTTCAACCGGTGATCACTCCACAACTGGAATATCTGGATGTTCTGGAGCAGGGGCTGGGAGAAGGGTTGCGAGATCGAACCTTCCGCTTTGATGATCGGCAGAGCGGCCGCATGTTGGCGTTTCCTCCAGATTCGACACCGCAAATTGCCCGGATAGCGGCGACCCGGATGAGTGAACTGCCGTTGCCACTGCGCCTCTGCTACAGTGGTCGGGTGCTGCGTCACACCGAACAACAGGTGGGGAAAGATCGGGATATTTTCCAATCCGGCGTTGAACTCATTGGTCTGGATAGCCCGGAAGCCGATGCTGAAATGATTGCCATGGCAGTTGAGTCTTTAGTGGCAGTTGGAGCAGAGGAATTCACTATCGATATTGGTCAGGTTGAGTTTTTCCGGGGGGTGATGGATGGTTTGCCGTTGGATGCTCAATTGGCGGGGCAGGTTGCCGACGCAGTTTTGCGCAAAGACAGTTCTGAACTAAAATTGTTGCTTGAAAAAAGTGAGCTGAAAGATAGTACCTGTGAAGAAATTCTGGCTTTACCACGACTTTATGGCGGCCGGGAAGTTCTTGATCGGGCAGAAGCTTCGGTGAGTAACGAGCGGTCCCGCAGGGCGCTTGACAATCTGGTTCAAGTGCTGGATGTCCTCGATGTTTACGGGGTTCGTGACCATGTTACTCTCGATCTGGGTGAACTGCGTGGATTGAATTATCACACCGGGATCACTTTCCAGGGTTTTCTTTCCGGAGTCGGGCAGACTGTCTGCAGTGGTGGTCGCTATAATAATCTGACTGAAAAGTATGGATTTTCTGCCCCGTCCACTGGATTTACTTTTAGTTTGTTGCATCTGCTATTTGCCTTGGATAAAGTGTTGGATCAGCGGGTTGTCCCAAGTTGTGATCTGTTAATTTTTGCTACTGGAAAAAATTTGCGGGCTGCACAACAGTTGGCGTGTCAGCTGCGAAAGTGCGGTTATTCGGTTGCCCGGGATATCCTTGATCGTACTCAAGCCGAGGCTCTTGAATATGCCCGGCAGATGAATTATCGCACTATGGCGGTCGTTGCCGGAAGTGATCGAGATGTTGAAATGATTTCGCTGGCAGAGGGGACACAAAAACTAGTTTCCTGGCAGCAGTTGAATCAAAATGATTTTGAGCTACAATAATTATTACATTGTCAGTGACATCAGGTTATTGACCTAACAGGAGCAAAATAAAGATATGGCCAATGTAGTTATCGTCGGTGCCCAGTGGGGCGATGAAGGTAAGGGGAAGATTGTCGATATTTATACCGAGTACGCGCAGGAAGTAGTGCGCTTTCAGGGTGGAAATAATGCTGGGCATACCTTGGTGATCGGTGACGAGAAAACCGTACTGCACTTGATCCCCTCCGGGATTCTGCATGAGGGAAAGCGTTGTATCATCGGTAACGGCGTGGTGCTTGATCCCAAGGTCTTTCTCGAAGAGATTGATGGTTTAAGAAAAAAAGGTTATTTGAAGGATGATAAGCAATTGATGGTCGATGGGGCTGTCAACCTGATTATGCCTTACCATAAGAAGATCGATATTGCCCGGGAACAAAAAGCGGGAGCCAAGAAGATTGGTACCACTGGCCGGGGAATCGGCCCAACTTACGAAGATAAGGTTGGCCGCCGTGGTATCCGGTTTGCCGATCTGCTCAAGCCAGAGACCTTCAAGCGTAAGTTGCATGAAGTTCTGCCAGAAAAAAACTTTTACCTTGAGAAGTTTCTCGGTGAGCAACCTCTTTCAGAAGAAGCAATCATTGAAGAATATCTGGGCTATGCTGACCGTTTGCGGGTTTATCTGGGGCGGGCTTCAACAACCCTGGATAAGGCGGTAAAGGCGGGCCATAACATTCTATTTGAGGGGGCGCAAGGCAGTTTGCTGGATATCGATCATGGCACCTACCCCTTTGTTAC
>JAUVCS010000104.1 GCA_030590745.1 Desulfuromusa sp. | reverse complement strand
GGAAAAACCGAGGTAGCTCTGCGGGCTGCAGTCAAGGCGGTTCTGGACAGCAAACAGGTGGCGGTTCTGGTGCCGACGACAGTTCTGGCCAGCCAGCACTGGGAAAGTTTTCAGCAGCGGCTGCGCGATTTTCCGATCCGGGTCGAGATGGTTTCCCGGTTCCGTTCAGCTGCTGAAAATCGCAAAACTCTGGAAGCAGCGGCCGCAGGTAAAATTGATATTCTCATAGGAACCCACCGGCTGCTGCAACGTGATGTCCGTTTTAAAGACCTTGGATTGCTGGTTGTCGATGAAGAACAACGCTTCGGGGTCAGCCACAAAGAGAAACTGAAACAGTTGCGTGCCGAGGTTGATATCCTCACCCTGAGTGCTACTCCGATTCCCCGCACCCTGCATATGAGTCTGAGCGGGATGCGTGATCTGTCGGTCATTGAAACAGCGCCGGTAGACCGATTGGCAATCCGCACCTATGTCAGTCGTTTTGATGATGAACTGATCCGTCAGGCAATTCTGCGCGAACTGCGCCGTGGCGGGCAGGTTTATTTTGTCCACAACCGGGTACAGACAATTAATGCGATGGCGGAACAACTCCATCAGCTGGTTCCCGAAGCAACCATTTCCATCGGTCATGGACAGCTACCGGAAAAAGAACTGGAACAGGTAATGCTCGACTTCATTGCCGGGAAAAGCAACCTGCTGGTCGCCTCAACCATTATCGAAAACGGTCTCGATATTCCCCGCGCCAATACTATTATTATCAACCGTGCTGACCGCTTTGGTCTCTCCCAACTCTATCAGTTACGTGGTCGGGTCGGGCGCAGTGACCGGCGTGCCTATGCCTATCTGTTGATTCCGGGAGAAGCAGCTCTGACCCGTGATGCCCGTGAACGGTTGCGAGTGCTCCAGGAACTTACCGAACTGGGTGCCGGCTTTCGGATTGCCAGTCACGATCTGGAACTCCGTGGTGCCGGTGACCTGCTGGGGGGGAAACAATCGGGACCGATTGCCGCTATTGGTTTTGAACTCTACACGGAACTGCTTGAAGAGACGATTGACCGACTTCGTGGTAAAGAACGGGAAGAGCGGATCGATCCGGAAATCCGCCTGGGTCTATCCGCCTTTTTCCCGGAAAAGTATTTACCCGATCCCAATCAGCGGCTGCAATTCTATCAACGCTTGGCCAGGGCTGAGAATGATGAAGAGCTGTTTGATCTGGTCGAAGAACTACGCGACCGCTACGGTGAGCCACCCCTTGCGGGAGAGGTGCTGATTGCCACGATGCGGTTGCGAATTCTGCTGAAAAAGCTCTGTGTGGAGTTGCTTGAATATGATAATAAACGACTCAGTTTATCGTTTCATTCCTCAACAAAGATTTCTCCCAATTTGATCCGGCAGCTGGTTACTGAGCAACCGGATAAATATCGCCTTGGAGCTGACTTTAAACTCAATATTGAGCTAGGTCGTCTATCGCCAGATGAGCTGCTGGTCAGGGTGAGAAAAGAATTGCAACTGTTCTTCTGACCATGATAATTTTGATGGCGTTGTCCCTTCTCCCTGAGGGAGGAACCCTGCAGCATTATCCCCCTCACCCTGACCCTCTCCCTCAGGGAGAGGGAACACATGAGGATTTTGGTATCTTTTCAGCTATATTAACCAGAACACTTTTACTGTTATTTCTGTTGGGGCTGTTATCCTGTCAACAACAGGAACAGGACCAGCAACCGCAACCACCGCTGCTGGAAGTTGGGCAACGGCAGCTGACACTCCAGCAGTTTAACCGCGAGTTGCAGGAAACTTACCCGGATATTTCTGCCCTGAGCAATCAGGAGCAACTCCAGCTGAAAGAGCAACTGCTTAAACAACTGATTGACCGTGAATTAATTCTTGGAGAAGCAAATCGGTTAAATGTTCAGTTGACCCCGGATGAACTTGATGCAGCGCTGGAAAAAGTTCGTGGTAGCTACACTGAAGAGGAATTTACCAAGGTTCTGGAACAGACCGGAAAGACCCGGGAGCACTGGATTGCGGCATTAAAACTGCACCTGTTAACTGCCAAGGTGAGTGCTGCCGCCCTGACTTCACAGGTCAAGGTCAGTGACAAGGAAATCAAGGAGTACTATAAAAACCACCGTGAAGAGTTTCGGCGGCCGGTTGAAATAAGTGCCCGGCAGATGCTCTTCAATTCTCGTGATGGGGCAAATAAAGTTCTGGAACTGCTTAAAGATGGGGGCGATTTTGCCACTCTGGCAACTCAATATTCAGAGTCTCCTGATCGGGAAAGTGGCGGGGCTTTAGGCTATTTTTCTGCCGGTCAACTTCCCGCAGAATTTGATGCGGTGTTGTTTAAGCTTCCGGTTAAACAGGTCAGTGCTCCGATTGAGAGCCCGTATGGCTTTCACCTTTTCCTGGTTGAACGTAAGCGGAAAGCGGGTCTCCGTTCCTATGCAGCAGTTAAAGATGAAATAGCGGAAAAACTTTATCAGCAGAAAGAAGAGACCGCATTTCATCTATGGTTGGAAAATTTACAGGAAACCACAGCGACCCATATCAACCGGGATCTCCTGCGAGAGAAATCCAAACCGTGAGGATCGTGTCGGCAGGGTGCAGCTGGTTTACTATTTTTACAGATATTAACAATAAGTCTCTTTAACACTATAAAGGATTCATTTTTATGCAACGTCCTCTGTTTCTGTTTTTTCTCTCTCTCCTGCTTGCCGCCACTCCGGTGACTGCGAAAACCCTCAGTAAAATTGCTGCTATTGTCAATGACGACATTATTACCACCTATCAACTTGACCAGGCTGTGATGAAAGATCTGACCAGTAATACCAATAAAAACCAACTGGATATTACCCAGTTCGGCCAGGTTAAAGTTCAGATTCTTGACAAACTGATTAATGAGAAGCTCATGGAACAGCAGGCCAAGAAATTGGGGTTGCAGGTTTCTGATGAGGAGTTAAACAGTGCTATTGCTGACGTAGTGCTCAAGAACGGACTGACCGATGAGACCCTTAAGCAAGCATTGAGTACCCAGGGGGTGACGATGCCGCAATATCGAGAACAAGTTAAGGATGAAATCCTCCACTATAAATTGTTAAGTCGTGAGGTTAACTACAAGGTGCTGGTGACCAGCAAAGAGGTCCGTGACCATTTTGACCAAAATATTGCCGAGTATGCCGGTGGAGCAAAACTCAATCTCAATCAAATCATTTATGACCTCCCGGATGGGAATGAAAAGCAGATAGCTAAACGTCGCAAACAGGTAGAGGCATGTCGGAAACAACTCATCAGCGGCAAGGACTTCAATGAAGTTCTGGCAGATCAAGGGGACTTAGCCTCCGGTGGGGAGATGGGGGAACTGGTCGAGGCTGACCTGTCGCAACCGCTACAGGAAGCCCTTGCCGGCTTAAAAGTTGGAGATGTCTGTGAACCCCTTGAGTTAGATGGAAAGCTCTATATATTTCAGGTGACCAGCAGAGATTCCGATGGTGATGTTCTGTTCGAACAGGTCAAAGATCAAATCAGAAAAAATCTGAAACAGGAGAAAGGCAACACCCGTCTTAAAGAATGGAAAAAGGAGCTTCACGAAAACGCCCGTATCGAAATACGGATTTGAACCTTCGCTGTTTTGACCGCGCATAACTTTTATCTCTTTTTTGGTGAGACCACCACTTAAAATGCAGCCACTTCTTCTAACCATGGGTGATCCCACCGGGATCGGTCCTGAACTGATCGTTAAGGCTCTGCTGGAGCAATCCTTTGAGCAAATCCAACGCCCCATCCAGATTGTCGGGGATGTTGCCGTTCTCAGCCATGCCGGGGAAATTTTTGGTGGTAAAGGAATCCCCGAACAACTGGAGGAGACCCTTTACTCCCTCCACTTTGGTGATAAGAAGCTGTTGGTTCATTCCTGTTCTGAGCTGGATATTACATCCGTTCACTATGGAAACCCGGATCATGCCTGCGGGAAAGCTATGGCAGCCTATGTGGAATATGCCATTTCCCAGTGTCTTGCCGGGACTGCTGCGGGGATAGTGACCTGCCCAATCAACAAGGCGGCGATCAATGCCGCAGGATATCTTTTCCCCGGCCATACAGAGTTACTTGCTGAACGGTGTGGAATTGAAAAGGTTGTTATGATGCTGGCGGGTGAGCGGCTAAAAGTCTGCCTGGTGACCACCCATCTTCCTTACCGGGATGTTCCTGCCAGATTAAATCGTGAGGAGATTCTCCAGACAATTCGGATCACCGCAGAAGCATTTCGGCAACAGTTTGGGATTCCACAGCCCCGCCTGGCAGTTCTGGCACTGAATCCCCATGCCAGCGAAAATGGTCTGTTTGGTGATGAGGAAGAACGGATTATTTCCCCCGCTATCGAAGCAGCTCAAGCGGAAGGGATTGCCGCCAATGGTCCGCATAGCGCCGACACCCTGTTCCATTTTGCCGCAAAAGGGGAGTATGACGCAGTCATCTGTATGTATCATGACCAGGGGTTAATTCCCCTTAAACTGCTCCATTTCGATGATGCCGTCAATGTCACCCTGGGGTTACCGATTGTCAGAACCAGCGTTGATCACGGGACTGCCTATGATCTGGCTGGAACCGGGAAAGCCAATACTGCCAGTTTGATTGCTGCGTTAAAGATGGCGGAGCGGATGATACAGGATCAAAAGCCTTAACGCTGAGACGGAGAGCCGCGGAGAAAATCAAAATCTTTCAGAGGGGTTTTAACTCCAAAAACAGATTTTGCTCTATTTTTCTCTGCGGCCTCTCCTCCTCTGCGTCTCTCCGTTAAATATGATTTTGAACTTTTACAAAAAATAGAAATGACTATGATTGATAAAATTAAAATCCG
>JAUVCS010000154.1 GCA_030590745.1 Desulfuromusa sp. | reverse complement strand
AAAATTTACAGTTATCGTTTTACTATTCCAACCGAAGCTAATGACGAAAACGGTCATGTCAATAATGTCGCCTATGTCCAATGGATGCAGGATGTTGCCACCATGCATTCAGATGCTCAGGGTTGCACCCGTGAGTTTTACCAACGCCTTGGCAGTAGCTGGATAGCGCGCTCACATCATATCGAGTATCTAAGACCGGCATTTGCTGGTGATGAAATCGAGATCCAAACCTGGGTCTGCAACTTGAAACGGGTCAGTTCGCTACGGCGCTACCGGTTTATCGATGTAAAAAAACAAACGTTACTGGCTCAAGCTGAAACCGAATGGATTTATGTCAGTGCAGACACGGGACGGCCACGAAAAATTGACCCGGAAGTCAGTGAAGCATTTATCCTCGTTCCTCCAGAGGAAGAACCATGACCCTGTTAGCAACCGTAAGTTTTGCCCTTGCCATGCTGATTCTGGCTGCCAGCCCCGGTCCGGGAGTTTTTGCGACAGTAGCTCGTTCTCTCTCGTGCGGATTTCGTCCAGCACTGGCTGTTGTTGCCGGAATCATCCTCGGTGATATTATTTTTCTGTTGTTTGCAATTTTCGGGCTGGCTATTCTGGCTCAAACTCTGGGAAGTTTCTTTATCATCATAAAACTACTTGGTGGAAGCTACCTGATCTGGCAAGGGATCAAGATCTTTTTCAGCAATACCAGTCTGACTGATTCAGAAACAAAAGTGACCTCATCAAAATCTGGAAATTTTCTAAGTGGATTGTTTATCACCCTGGGAAACCCGAAAGTCATTCTATTTTATTGTGGCTTTTTACCAACTTTTGTTTCCCTGGCAGAATTAACCCTGGCAGATATTTTCATTATCATAGCTGTCATAGCCACTGTGTTAGCCGCAGTTCTTGGCACCTACGCCTGGCTGGCAAGTTCTGCACGGCATTTTCTGAAGACTCCCCGCCAGATGCAGCGGCTCAATCGAACTGCGGGTGGCGTTATGGTGACAGCCGGCGTTGTCATTGCCAGTCGGTCATGAAGGGGACATTTCACCGATAATCCCGATCTTTGGGATATCTTTTTTTCAAACATTTGCAGAAAAATTTTGCGACAAAAATAGAAAGAGCTTATTTAACTCTTTATTGAGTCCTGATCAGACAACAGCACTCAGCGAGCTAAAAGTGTGGATCCCTCAAAATTGAGGCTGTCCTCTTGTTTACGGGCAACCTCTCGAAATTCCTGTTTGAGCGCCAGAAAGGCTTGAACAATCATCGGATCGAAGTACTCTCCGCTGAAGCTGAGGATAACCTCTTCTGCCACCTGAAAAGGAGAGGGCTCTTGATAGCACCTGCGGCTGATGAGGGCATCATAAACATCTGCCAAAGCCATCAAACGCCCCTCCAGCGGAATTTCATCACCTTTTAATCCTTGTGGATAGCCAGTTCCATCCCATTTTTCATGATGGGTATAGGAAATGTTTGCAGCGATCGTGAGAAACTCGTTGGTTCGACTATAACTGTTGATGGCATTATCTATAATGGCTCGACCGATAACAGTGTGGGTACGCATGATTTCCATTTCGTCACTATTAAGCTTGCCGGGCTTCTGCAGGATCGCATCAGGAATCCCCACTTTCCCGATGTCGTGAAGAGGAGCCGCCCGATAGAGCAGGTCAATAATATGTGGGGTGAGGTAGTCCTTGTGATGGCCGTTACGGTACAGTTCCTTAGACAAAAGTCGAACATACTCCTTGGTGCGGATGATATGCGCACCGGTCTCCAGATCCCGGAACTCAGCAACCAGAGTCATACTGTCAATTGTCGCTGAATGTGCCGCTCCGAGATCTTCCAGAAAACGTTTTCTTTCAACATAATGAAAAACGGCAAAGAACAGGGAAATAATAAAGAAGAAGAATGAAAATGGGGCTAAAAAATAACCCAGAGAAATGTAGATACCCCGCTCCAGCATTTGCCAGGAAATCAGTAGCGAAGCTAAAGATATCCCCACATATAATCCCCACGAAAGGAGATAGTAGCGTCTCAAAATCAATAAAATGATCGCCAGAGAAAACAAGCCAGACAACCATAACGCAATTTGTTTAGAGTATTCCGGCTGGTACAGAGCATTATTGTGCAAAATATTTTCAATCAGTGCCGCATGGACAAATACACCGGGCAAAATATCTCCACTGGAGGTCATATAGTGGTCAAACAGACCCGTAGCCGAGGCGCCGATGAGGACTATTTTCCCGGTAAACAGATTATCCGGGATTTTACCTGCTGCCACTTGTGAAGCTGAAATTCGGCTGAATGCTTCCTTGGGGTAAAGGGGATTGAGAACCTCGCCACGATTGTTGATAGCAATTTTTTTATCGGCAAAGGAGATGGTTACCGGTTTCCATCTGTTTTCGGGGATCTCAATTTTCAGCGTTGGGTCAATCTGAGCAAACATGGACAGAGCAAAGCAAAGGAGCCCTTTTTGCTCATAATCAACAATCAAAGATTGCCGCCGGAAAACCCCGTCACTATCGACAGCAGCATTGATATAGCCAAATCCGTGTGCCGCCTGTTGCAATGGTAAAAAATTGCAGAGAGGATCATTGGTCTTCGGCAGATGCAACCCTTCTGGAAGTACTGTTAAGTGGTCCTGAGATAGTTTACAGGAGCCCCCTCCCTGCCCTTTTTGTGATGCGAACAGGGGAAGTACCGTTGGGCCACTACGTAAAACATCTGCAAAAATAAAGTCATGGTTTTCCAGCTCTGGAGGGAACCCATCCAATTTGATGTCGATCCCCAAGGTCTGCCGGTAAAATCTTTTTATCTGGATGGGGGAGGTTCGATCTGGTTCCGAAAATAAGATATCAAAACCGACTGCTGCAGGCTTCTGAGCAAGAATGTCCTGTAAAACCTGGGCAAGAACAATTCTTGGCCAGGGCCATTGACCAAGCATCTGCAGACTCTCTTCGTCTATTTCAACTACGACGGTGGAGCTTGATGAGGGGGAAAAAGGTGCCGCTTTGTTGGCTGAGGTGAGATCGAAAAACAGGAAATCAAAAGAAGTAATGGCTCCACTGAAATAGATAATCAAGTGGAGCACAACCGTTATAGTGAAAGCAGAAAGTACTTTTGTCAAAGGTCTCATCTTAACGAATCAAAATTTCCACCCGACGGTTACGCGGTTCAGGGACACCATCAGCTGTAGGGATGAGAGGATCTTCTTCACCATAGGATTCAACCACAATATTTTTTACGTCCAGTTTTCTACCAAGCAACCATTCATATACCCAGCGGGCACGTTTGAGAGAGAGTTCGATGTTGTACTTTTTTGATCCAACGCTATCTGCATGTCCAATAATATTGACATCGCAGGGGACCCTGTTCTGGATGGCAGCTTCAACGGCAGGAAAGAGTTTTTTTGACTGCGCCGTCAACATGGTCGAATCGACCTCAAAATAAAGGAGGAAATGGACAGGAGGTAAGGGGGACGAGCTGATCAGTTGTCCATATTTTTCCTGGAGTTCCTGCTGATCCATCACTTTGGCCGCGGCAGGTTTTGTGGTTATTGGGGATAGCTCAGTGAAGGTGTTCGGCTGGTCAAGAACAAGCTCCCCTTTGGGAGTAGTAACAACAATGGCATTTGCATCTTTGTCGGTGTCAAGCAGGACAATTCTAGTTGTTGAACAGCCGACCAATGCAATTGAGAACAAGAACAAAAGAACGGGTAGCAACTTTTTCATGGGACTCCCTACCTGACTTCGACCAAGAATTTCGTGCCACGGATTCCAATAGTTCCTTCGGGGACTTTGAAGGTGA
>JAUVCS010000033.1 GCA_030590745.1 Desulfuromusa sp. | reverse complement strand
CTGAACGTAACCGAACAACTCGCTGGGAAAATCCCTGAGAGTCAATTAGCGGTTGCTGAGAGTGGCATTCATAACCGTGCCGATATTGAACGGTTGCAGCGAGCGGGTGCCGGGGCTTTCCTGATCGGGGAGAGCTTGATGCGAGAGAGTGATATCGAGGGGAAACTTTTTGGGTTGTTGGGAGGGGGCTTTTAGTTGAACAAAGCTATAGTTAAGACCGTCGGTTCGCGGACCGACAGCCGCCTTCGTTTTCTTTGATCGCAAAAAAAAACGAAGTAAAAGAAACTCTTTTTATTTCGGTCGCAAAATGACCTGCGATAATTTAACGATAGATTTGTTGAATTAGTTCTCGGCTGCGTTACAACTCTACCAGTCTGGTAGCGGCATGAAGAAAGTGTTAGCGTCCTGAATTGATATTTTCGTTCGCGCCCTAACGAGAAGCGGGCTTCTCTAATGGGCGAAAAGTCAAAATCTGAAACCAAAGTTGATGGTAGGGTTTATTTGTTTTTTCTTTAGTATTTTTGGACAACCTTTTCGGATAGTTACTGATTTAATGACGACAAAAATAAAAATATGCGGTATCGCCAACATCGAGGATGCTCTTTGTGCTGCCGAAGCAGGTGCTGATGCCCTCGGTTTTGTCTTTTATGAAAAAAGCCCCCGTTATGTCCATCCCGAGACGGTTAAGCAGATTATTTCAACGTTGCCCCCCTTTGTGACGACGGTGGGTTTATTTGTCAATGCGGGGGTTGAAACGGTTGCGGCAACGGTGCAGATGACCGGGATCAAGGTTATTCAGCTGCATGGAGATGAGGCGCCGGAGGAGTGTGATTTTGCTTCTCACCCGGTGATTAAAGCGGTTCGGGTTAAGGATGCTAGCTCCTTGGCTGGAATTGAGAAATACCGGGTTTCCGCATTGTTGCTGGATGCCTGGAACGATCAGCAGTATGGTGGCACGGGTAAAAGTTTTGACTGGCAGCTGGCTAGAAATCTGACCGGGCAACTCCCACTGATTCTAGCTGGAGGGTTGAATCCGGATAACGTTGCTGAGGCAATCCGGGTGGTCAACCCGTATGCTGTTGATGTTTCCAGTGGCGTTGAGGTGTCTCCCGGGCACAAAGATCATGACAAAATTCATAAATTTATTCAGCAGGTGAGGCAAGGATGAAAAACTATCAATATCCTGATGAGCGTGGCCATTTTGGCGAGTATGGTGGCCGTTATGTAGCAGAAACCTTGATGCCGGCATTACTGGAACTGGAAGAGGTTTATGCTGTGGCAAGCCAGGATCCGGAGTTCCAGCGGGAATTTGAATATTATTTAAAGCATTATGTCGGTCGCCCCAGCCCGCTCTATTTTGCTGAACGGCTGACCAAAGAGCTGGGGGGAGCAAAAATCTACCTTAAACGGGAAGATTTGAACCATACCGGGGCGCATAAGGTTAATAATACGGTTGGTCAGGTTTTACTGGCACGCCGGATGGGGAAAAAGAAGATCATTGCTGAAACGGGTGCTGGTCAACATGGTGTTGCGACGGCAACCGTTGCCGCTCTGTTCGGGCTGGAATGTGAAGTTTTTATGGGGAAAGAGGACATCCGGCGTCAATCACTCAATGTCTTTCGGATGAAACTGCTCGGGGCGAAAGTGACCGAAGTGACCAGCGGAACGGCGACCTTGAAGGATGCGATGAACGATGCTCTCCGCCATTGGGTCACCCATGTTCGTGATACCTTCTATGTGATTGGTACAGTTGCCGGTCCCCATCCCTATCCTCTGCTGGTACGAAATTTCCAGTCGGTTATCGGGACAGAAGCAAAACAACAGCTGCTTGAGGCAGAAGGACGTTTGCCTGATGTCGCAGTTGCCTGTATTGGTGGTGGCTCCAACGCGATGGGATTGTTCTATCCGTTTATTGAAGATCTGTCGGTTAAGCTTCTGGGTGTTGAAGCGGCTGGCCTCGGCGTTGAAACCGACAAACATGCAGCTTCAATCTCTGCCGGTTCCCCGGGAGTTCTGCATGGAAATAAAACCTATCTACTGCAGGACGATGATGGTCAGATCCAACATGCCCATTCGATCTCTGCTGGTCTCGATTACCCCGGAGTCGGTCCGGAACATTCCCATTTGCGGGATATTGAAAGAGCTGAATATGTGTCGATTACCGATATCGAAGCTCTGGAGGCATTTCAAAAACTGACCCATATTGAGGGGATCATTCCGGCTCTCGAAAGTGCCCATGCGATTGCCCAGGTGATGAAACTTGCACCGACCCTCTCCCCCGATCAAATTATCCTGGTTTGCTTGTCAGGTCGTGGTGACAAGGATATCCATACTGTGGCTGATGCCCTGAGAGTTGAATTATAATGAAGTTTACTGAATTAAATCTGCCGGCAAGTGTTCAGCAGGGAGTTGATGACTCCGGTTTTGAAAATTTGACTCCGGTGCAGGAACAATCGATTCCTTTAGCCTTGGCCGGGAAAGATGTTGCCGCTCAGGCACAGACGGGCACGGGGAAAACGGCGGCTTTTCTGATTGCCCTGTTCTGTCGTCTGCTGGATAACCAGAATGTCACCAGCAATAACCCTCGCGCGCTCGTGATGGCGCCGACCCGTGAACTGGTGGTGCAGATCTGTAAGGATGCCGAGTTGCTGGGTCAACATACCGGACTCAAAGTGCAGCCGATTTTTGGTGGGGTCGATTACGAGAAGCAACGTCAGGCTCTCAAAGATGGTGTTGATATTATCGTGGCGACTCCGGGGCGATTGATCGACTATTTTAAACAGCGGGTGTTTTCCATGAATCGGGTCGAAGCCCTGGTAATTGATGAAGCAGATCGTATGTTTGACATGGGGTTTATTAAGGATTTACGTTATATTTTGCGACAACTGCCGCCGTTTGAAAAACGTCAGACGATGCTTTTCTCCGCAACTCTGTCGGGGCAGGTGATGGAACTGGCCTACGAATTTATGAATCTGGCAGAGCGGGTCGAAATTGCTCCGGAAAAGGTCACAGCTGACGGAATAGATCAGATTCTCTACCATGTTTCCCGACGGGAAAAGTTTGCCCTGCTGCTCGGCTTGTTGAAACGGGAAACCGGAGCAGAACGGGTGATGTTATTTATCAACACCAAGGTGGAAGCTGAGAAGTTAAACGCCTTGTTGCAGGCGAACGATATGTCCAGTGCCGTATTGTCGGGCGATATCCCACAGAAGAAGCGGATGCGAATTCTTGATCAGTTCAAACTTGGCAGTTTGACTCATCTGGTTGCAACTGATGTCGCTTCCCGGGGAATTCATGTTGACGGGGTGACCCATGTTATCAATTATGATCTGCCTCAGGATTGTGAAGACTATGTTCACCGGATCGGGAGAACTGCCAGAGCGGGAGCCTCAGGGCAGGCGATCAGCTTTGCCGATGAAGAGATGGTCTATATTCTGGATGATATTGAAGCCTATCTTGGCGCAAAAATCCCCAGTCAAATGCCTCTTGATGAAGATTTTTGTTTCACCTATAAACGCGCTTACCCTAAGCGGAAACGCCCTCCGGTGGAAAAACCGACCGGGCAGACAACGCGCCGGCGACCGAGGCGGCGACCGAAGAAAAAGCCGGAAAAACCGGCTGCAAAAGCCTGAAGTCTGCTGTTGGTTGAGAAAAGGATTGAAAACCGGAGCGAGAATCAATTAGAATCATAATTTCGACTTGGATCTTTACTTGATCTCGTTATTATAAAACGGGCAGAAAACTAAAAATGTCACGGATTAAAGCAACTTTTGCTATTTTAAAAGAACAACAGAAAACGGCTCTGATTCCATTTATTACCGCAGGAGATCCGGACTTGGAGGTCACGGCGAAGCTGGTTCTTGCCTTGGCTGATGCTGGTGCCGACCTGATTGAATTGGGAGTCCCTTTTTCCGATCCGATGGCTGATGGTCCAACAATTCAGGCCGCATCTGAACGTGCGCTGGCTGCCGGAACCACCCTTAAAGGGGTTTTGCTGCTGGTCGCAGCGGTTCGTGAAACGACCCAGATCCCCCTGGTATTGATGGGCTATTATAACCCGGTGTTCCGTTATGGGGTGGAAAATTTTGCTCGTGATGCCGCAGCGGCAGGGGTTGACGCCTTGTTGCTGGTTGATCTCCCTCCCGAAGAGGTGGCTGAGATCAGTGGGGTGATGCTAAAATCGGGAATTGATCTGATTACCTTGTTGGCACCGACGACACCGCGTGAGCGGATGGCACGTTTGGCTGCTGCTGCCGAGGGGTATCTTTACTATGTTTCAATGACCGGAGTAACCGGGGCGCAGAAAATCTCCCCAGAAGATATCCGGGTTGCTGTTGCAGAGCTTAAACAGATGACCGATATTCCGGTTGCTGTCGGTTTTGGAATTACCACAGCCGCAGATGCAAAGGCCGTTGGGTCTTTTGCTGATGGGGTAATTGTTGGAAGTGCATTGGTTAAAATTATTGCAGAGTACGGGCAGAGTGAAAAATTGTTGTCCGAAGTAACAAAATTTATCGCTGAGCTTAAGCATGGACTCACGGCATCTGCTAGCTGAACAAATATTTAATCTGTTGGTTCGTCGGCTGCCGGTGCAAACTAAAAGGATGTTTCATGGCCTGGTTTCGTAAGAAAAAAGCGTTGACCGCTTCTATTGAAAAGAAAAATGTGAAGGTTCCTGAGGGTGTCTGGACCAAGTGCAAAAACTGTCAGGAAATTATTTATGCCAAAGAGGTTGAACGCAATCTGAAAGTCTGCCCTAAATGTGATTACCATTTCCGGATCAGTGCCCGTGAGAGAATTGATTTGATTCTGGATGAGGGATCCTTTGTTGAAACAGATGCAAAAATGCGTTCGATCGATTTTCTTGATTTCAAAGATACCAAAAAATATAAGGATCGGATCAAAGCAGCTATCAAAAAAGCAGGTGATGGTGATGCAGTTATCTGTGGGTCTGGGAATCTAGATGGATTACCGGTCGTTGTTGCTGTTTTTGATTTTTCTTTTATGGGTGGCAGCATGGGCTCGGTGGTTGGTGAAAAAATCACCCGGGTGATTGAGAGTGGGTTGGAGACCAATGTTCCCGTGTTAATTTTTTCATCTTCCGGCGGGGCAAGGATGCAGGAAAGTATCATGTCGCTGATGCAGATGGCCAAGACCAGTGCTGCCCTGGCAAAGCTGAAAGCTGCTGGAGTCCCCTTTATCTCAGTATTGACCGATCCAACGACGGGTGGGGTGACAGCCAGTTTTGCCATGCTTGGTGATCTGAATATTGCTGAACCACGCGCATTGATTGGTTTTGCCGGTCCCCGGGTTATTGAGCAGACGATCCGTCAGACCCTTCCCGAAGGGTTTCAGCGTTCTGAGTATCTGCTTGAACACGGAATGATCGATATGATTATCCCACGCAAGGAGATGAAGCAGAAGCTTTCAGAATTACTGCGTATTTTCACCAAGAAATAAACTTTGATGGCACATGGTTACCGGGACAGTCTGGCTTATCTCTATTCCCTGCAATTTTTCGGGATCAAGCTTGGGTTGGATAATATTCGCGAACTCCTGTCCCGGGTTGGAAATCCACAGGAATCTTTGCGGATTGTTCATATTGCCGGAACCAATGGGAAAGGTTCAACTGCCGCAGCACTGGCAAATATCTTTCATGCCGCAAATATCCCGGCAGGTCTCTACACCTCCCCCCATTTGCACAGTTTTACCGAACGGATCAGGATAGATACCCAACAAATCTGTGAAGCTGAGGCGGTTGAGTTGATTGCTGAACTCCGCCCCCATGCAGAAGCATTGCGAGCCACTTTTTTTGAATTTACCACGGCTATGGCACTCCTCTGTTTTCAGCGTCGTGGAGTCCAGTGGGCGATTCTCGAAACCGGACTTGGTGGTCGTCTGGATGCGACCAATATTGTCGCTCCGGATCTTTGCCTGATCACACCGATTGCTCTGGATCACACCGCCCACTTAGGGACAGAGTTGACTGAGATTGCCACCGAGAAGGCTGGGATATTCAAACCGGGAGTGGCAGCAATCAGTGCCGCTCAAAATGACACCGTTACCCTGATTCTGCGGCAGCGAGCAGCGCAGTTGAAAATTCCATTATTACAGTTCGGGGCTGATTATCATTGCTCCGGGGCAGTCGATACCTTTACCGTCTCGGGTCCTGATCTATCTCTTGATCAGGTAAAAACCCGCCTGTCGGGAACCCATCAACAACAGAATCTGGCGTTGGCTGCAGCGGCTGCAAGTTTTCTTGCTCAACAAGGGGTAAAAATCACTTCTGCCGAGATTCGAAAAGGTCTGGAAAAGGTCTGTTGGCCGGGTCGGCTGGAATGGTTGCCGGATCGGATTCTTCTTGATGGCGCGCATAACCCTGCTGGGGCGAAGGAACTTGCCATCTATCTGCAGCAACGGCAGTTGAATAATTTACACCTGATTGTTGGCTGTAAGGCTGATAAGCAATCAGATGAGTTATTGTCTGAGTTACTCCCTTTTGTCAGCCGTGCTTATGTGACCCGGCCTCCGGTTGACGATGCTGTTCCGCTGGAAAAAATGGCGCAAAGATTTCGCGAATCGGGTATTGTCGTCGATGAATATCCGGATCCGCTTATGGCGATTCAGGCAGCCCTGGAAAATCGCTCGGCGGAAGATACCATCCTGGTGGCGGGATCGCTGTTTCTTGTTGCGGTCGTTCGGGAATTCTTGCTTCCAGATGTCACTTTGTTGGATATTACCAGTTAATATTCTTATGGAATCAGCTTTTTTATGGATTGCTGCAGAGAATTATGTTTGCCTCCGGTAATGCTGGTTACTTTTAATTTATTGTCCTATTTTACGGATATCTGACTCCCATGCTGCTGCGTTTTTGTCTTCTTCTGGCTTTTCTTACCGGTCCATATCTGGCAACAGCTGCGGATTGGAAAGGAGTTGATGACTCTCAATTGCCGATTCATCTCGAGGCTGATCAGCTGAGTTACCAGAAAGAGATCGGTCTTTACCAGGCGAGCGGGGATGTTAAAATGGTTCAGGGGGATCTGGAGGTCAGTAGCCAGAGCCTTAAGTGGAACGAAATAAGTGGTGAGTTTGATGCCGAGGGGGATGTTGAACTGATTTCACCAGATAAAGAACTTTTTGGCAGCAGGGTCCGGTTTAATACCCAAGAGGGGACTGGGATTATAAATAATGGTCGTTTTTATCTGCGTGACCCGAATTTATATGTTCGTGGTGAAACGATTCAACGACTGGGAAAGCTGGATTATCGCATCACCAGGGGAACTTTCACCACTTGTAATGGAGAGGTTCCAGCATGGAAGTTTGGCGCCAGTCGGCTTGATGTGACTATTGACGGTTATGCCCGTGCCCGAAATACAGTTTTTTACATTAATGATATCCCCTCTTTTTATCTCCCTTATATGATTTATCCGGCAACAAATAAGCGTAAATCTGGATTATTGATGCCTAAGGTTGGCTACTCTGACAGACGTGGCTATCAATATAGTGGTGCTTATTATCAGGTTCTCGGGGTGAACCAGGATGCGACTCTCTACTTTGATTACCTGTCAGAGATGGGTCTTGGTCAAGGCTTGGAGTATCGATATATCTTTGGCCAGGGAAATGCCGGTGAAGCCCACGCCTATCTTCTGGATGTCGATAAAATTGACGGGGAAACTATCGATGAAAAACGTTATGCTCTGGAATGGCAGCATGATGGTTTCCTCCCTGGTGGCATCAGAATGGTTGCTGATGGGATGTATATTAATGATGATGAGTATTTCGAAGACTTTGGTGACGTGGCCGGAGAGTATAATCGAACTGAAGTGAAGTCGATCTTTTCTCTGACTAAGAACTGGGAGAAATATAGTCTTATCGGACGAATGGAATATATTAAAGATCTGGAATCTGATGACAATACAACCTTGCAAAAGTTACCAAGTATTAATTTTGATGCGTCCCGGCAGAGAATCATGGACTCTGATTTCTATTATGCCCTGAATTCTGAATATACCAATTTTTGGAGTCAGGACGGGCTTAA
>JAUVCS010000277.1 GCA_030590745.1 Desulfuromusa sp. | reverse complement strand
GTCTCCGATCCCAATACCATTGCGTAAGAGCGAGGCTGGATCCCCCTGGGTGATCACCACAATCGCTCCACAGATAGAGAGGATAATTCCGATTGTTTTCAGCGGGTTCAACTTTTCGCCGAAGAAGATTGCGGCAAAAATAGCGATAATAATCGGATTATTGGCAATGATCACCGCCGCTCGACCCGCTTCGATGAGTTGCAGGCCACGAAAGAACAAGGCGTTATAGGCGAAGACCCCACTTAAGCCGAGGATTAATAATGGCAACCACTGATTTCGCTGGATTGGAGGAAGTTTTTTGTGGGTCCGCAGGGTGATAATCAACAGGACAATTGAGGCAATAGCAAAGCGCAGAAATGCAGCAGCAAAGGGTTCAACCTCCCCTACCAGGAGCCGTCCGGCAATAAAAGTCCCTCCCCAGAACAGAGCCATCAGCAGGAGCTTCAAATAAATTATAAGGTTGGTTTGATTAGACATCGGCCAACTTATACCCCATTCAGATGAAATGGGGGGATAAAGTTATGGGGTCAATCGAACTGTGGCTCGGCAGGCCGATTTTTCCCCCAATATTCATGTAATAACAATGAAAACAGGAGGACTGCTCCACCGATACAGAGCCGGGTCAGGTTGGCGTCACGGTTCCAGAGCAGCAAATTGACCACCAGGCCGGCCGGAACCAGAGCATTATTCATGATGGCAAGAGTTCCCGCATCCACTTTGGTTGCCCCCTTGTTCCAGAAAAAATAGCCAAGACCGGAAGCTATCAGTCCAAGGTAGAGGAGGATTTCCCACTGCAGTGAAGTTGTTGGCAGCTTGTCAGAATTACCAAACAGTAACCAGGTCACCATGGTGACAGCCAGAGCTCCGATGTAGAAGTAGCCAAAGATGGCCCGCTGCGGCAACTGTAAATTTTCCCGTTGCAAGAGCACTTTATAGCCAACCTGGCCAATGGCAAAACAGATATTTGCCCCCTGGACAACCAGAAAACCGGTAAAAATTTCACTACCGATGGAACTGTAACGGATAATCGCCGCACCCAGAACCGCAACCAGTGCAGTGATCAGATACTTGTAGCTGAAACGTCCTTGTAGTAGATCAAAGATCAGGGTGACGTAGACCGGGGTCAAAATCGTAAATATCAAAACTTCTGGAACACTCAATAATAGAAATGATTGATAGTAAAAGACATACATACAGCCCAACTGAATCGCCCCCAGCGCCATCAGTTTGGCTGCAAGGGTTGGTGGAACACGGCGAATAAAGGGGAGAAAAACCACTGTGGCTAACGCCACCCGGGTGAGAACAGAGAAATAAGCATCCACCTGTCCTGCCAGGTAGACACCAATCAGGCTGAAGGAGAATGCCCAAAGGATTGTAATTGCGACGAGATAGCCCATTCTGTGACCCTTTTATGATTATTATGGATGTAACTTGGAGCTGGAAATAAAGCAGATAAGCGAGAGGCTAGTCAACCAAAAAGATAAATTCAAGGTTTACTAGTGGGTGAGCCTGTTATCGGGCAGTGTGGAGAGTCGTGCTATGTCTAAAGATTAACGAAAGGCGCCACGCCGAAACAAACGCCAGAAAATAACCAGAATAGCGACTGGTGGTATCCGCTTCAAGGTGGGACTGACTTCGATACTGACCCCGGAATGGCGCTCAATCTTCCAGAGGATATAATCGACTCCCCCTTTAAATGTCATAAGCCCTTTTGCGAGGCGTAGAACGGAGAGGATCTTCCCCTGAAAAGCTCTGATCCGCCAGGATCGGCTGTTCAAACTTCGCTCTTTTTCCGAGGTTACTACC
>JAUVCS010000005.1 GCA_030590745.1 Desulfuromusa sp. | reverse complement strand
TGCCGATCCAAAAAAAGATAAGAATGCAGTTAAACTATCAGAAATAACCTATTTGGAAGTTTTGCAAAAAGGTTTGCAGGTTATGGATGCAACCGCAACTTCGCTGTGTATGGATAATAATCTGCCGATGATTATTTTTGATATGACTCAACGTGATAACATCAAGAAGGTGGTTCTTGGTGAGAAAATCGGAACAATTGTTCAGGGAGGTGCTAAAAATGGTTAATGAGGTTTTAAGTGAAGCTCGTACCGCTATGGATAAAGCGGTCAAGTCCTTAAGAAAAGATATGACCAGAGTTCGTACTGGCCGGGCAAGTATTTCGTTGTTGGATGATGTTAAAGTTGAATATTATGGAGTGCTGACACCACTCAGTCAGGTGGCTACTCTTGCCGTTCCTGAGGCACGTTTGATGACTGTCCAGCCCTGGGAAAAGAATTTGATTCCTGATATTGAAAAGGCAATTTTTAAGGCAGACCTTGGCATGACTCCTTCATCTGATGGACTATTGATCCGCTTACCGGTTCCGGCATTGACCGAAGAACGGCGTCGTGAAATGGTGAAAATTATTAAGCGGATGTCAGAAGAGTCAAAGGTTTCTGTTAGAAATTCGCGCCGCGATGCCAATGAAACTCTTAAAATGCTGGAAAAAGAGAAAGAGATTACCGAAGATGAGCTGAAGCGGAGTGAAAAAGAGGTTCAACAACTCACCGATGAATTTGTCAGTGCCATTGATTCTGTAGTGCAGAATAAAGAGCAGGAAGTCATGGAAGTTTGATCCTGGATCTGGTTTTTGACTAAGGGAGGTTATAAATGGCTTTGCAAATAAATGAAGAGTGTATTGGTTGTGGAACTTGTGTGGAATCCTGTCCATTGGATGCCATTGTTGAATCAGGAGATGTTTACATTATTACCGATGATTGTGACGAGTGCCGCACATGTGTGGATACTTGTCCGGTTAATGCTATCATCGGCTGATCGTTCATTATATATTTAGGTTTTGAGAAAGGGCGTTATTGAAACGCCCTTTTTTTATTGGTTCGATGATATTATTCAGTTGCCTGGCTGCTTCGCGACTTGTGCTGGTGTGGATGAGAAAACCAACAATGAGTATCAGCAGAAATTTTACTCTGTGGTATTTAGAGCATTATGACTGGGTTAGATGCCGCAGCGGGAACGGTGTCGAATCAGGACAGGTCGAAGCTCTCAGTAAATAACCAGGGGACTTCCTGTTGCCGCCGTTCTTCATAGGCACGAATCTTCCCTATTTTTTCTAGAGTCAGGCCAATATCGTCCAGACCATTCAGTAAACAATGCTTGCGGAAAGAATCCACATCAAAATTGAGAACCTCTGCAGCTGGGGTTGATAAAATCTGTTCAGCGAGATTAACTTCAAGTTGGTAGCCGGGGGTTTGGTTCACTTCAATGAACAGCTGGTCTACCTGTTCACTGCTCAAAACAACCGGTAGAATCCCATTTTTGAAGCAGTTATTATGAAAAATATCGGCAAAGCTCGGGGCAATTAACACCTTGATACCGAAATCGAGCAGTGACCAGGGGGCATGTTCACGGGAAGATCCACAGCCGAAGTTATCTCTTGCCAATAAGATTTGTACCCCTTTGTAACGGGATTGGTTGAGGACAAAATCCTTGTTCAGGGGGCGATTACTGCAATCCATTCCTGGCTCGCCATGATCCAGATAGCGCCATTCGTCAAACAGATAGGGACCAAA
Source organism: Desulfuromusa sp. (assembly GCA_030590745.1). Taxonomy (GTDB): domain Bacteria; phylum Desulfobacterota; class Desulfuromonadia; order Desulfuromonadales; family Geopsychrobacteraceae; genus Desulfuromusa. The sequence continues at coordinate 11,959 of JAUVCS010000005.1, read as the reverse complement.
CCCGATACGTTCAATTGATTTGAGAAATTGTTTTGGAATGATCGCATCAGTATCTATATTGGCGCGGTCGAGCGGTGCAACCAATCCAGTGACAGTGGTAAATTTTTCCATTATTTTTCCTCCAACTGTCGAACATCAATAAAGTGGCCGGTGACAGCTGCTGCTGCCGCCATTGCAGGACTGACTAAGTGAGACCGTCCCCCATGCCCTTGGCGTCCTTCAAAATTACGATTCGATGTTGACGCACAACGTTCTCCTGGTGACAGGCGATCATCATTCATGGCCAGGCACATGGAACAGCCCGGTTCCCGCCATTCAAAACCGGCCGCAATAAAAATCTTATCCAGTCCTTCTGTTTCAGCTTGTTGCTTAACCAGACCTGACCCGGGGACAACCAGTGCCAGTTTGATGTTCTGTGCCAGCTTACGCCCTTTGGCAACCGCTGCCGCTGCGCGTAAATCTTCAATCCTTCCATTGGTACAGGAACCGATGAATACTTTATCGAGCTGTATTTCAACCATCGGAGTTCCGGGAGTCAGTCCCATATAGTCGAGCGCACCCTGAATTCCCTCACGTTTAATTCTATTGGGCTCTGCCGTGGGGTCGGGAACTTTCCCAGCAATGGTAACGACCATCTCTGGTGAGGTTCCCCAGGTGACCTGAGGTTGCAGGCTACAAGCATCAATTGTTACAACTTTGTCAAACTCTGCATCAGGGTCGCTGTACAGCTGTTGCCAACTCTCCACCGCCTGATCCCAGAGTTTGCCCATGGGAGCAAAAGGTCGTCCTTTGATATAGTCGATAGTGGTTTGGTCGACGGCAATGATTCCTGCTCGCGCGCCAGCTTCAATGGACATGTTGCAGATGGTCATACGCCCCTCCATAGAGAGACTGCGGATGGTAGAACCACCAAATTCAATGGTATACCCGGTTCCTCCAGCGGTTCCAATCCGCCCGATAATGGCAAGAACAATATCTTTGGCGGTTAGTCCGGGCTGAAGCTCACCATTAACCTCAATGAGGAGTGTCTTTGTTTTTTTCTGGATCAAGCATTGAGTTGCCAGCACATGTTCAACTTCTGAAGTGCCAATGCCAAATGCTAATGCGCCAAAAGCACCATGAGTTGCTGTGTGGGAGTCCCCACAGACAATGGTCATTCCCGGCAGGGTTGCCCCCTGTTCCGGGCCGATGACGTGAACAATCCCCTGGCGTGGGTCGTTCATATCAAACTCAGTAATCCCAAATTCACGGCAGTTGCTGCCCAAGGTTTCAACTTGGAGGCGGGAAATCGGGTCTGTGATACCGGCAGCGCGGTTTTCGGTCGGTACATTATGATCTGGAACTGCCAGATTGGCAGCAATTTTCCAGGGTTTACGCCCTGCCAGACGGAGTCCCTCAAAGGCTTGAGGTGAAGTGACTTCATGTAAGAGCTGACGATCAATATACAGCAGACAAGTTTTATCCGTGTCCTGACTGACCAGGTGGCTTTCCCAGAGTTTGTCGTAAAGGGTCTGTTTCATTAGTTACTCCCATCGTTTTTATCAGAACATTATAAAACAAACTCCAGACGTGTGTCGTCAGTAAAATAGTTTTTCTGGGGGACCAGAGAGAAAAAAAAGTTTTACTTCCTGGGGAGAATCGCAGAATAAAGAAATCGGGATCTGGTCGATTTTGATTCTGCAAGGTCTTCTGGATGAAGGTTGACAAGAAATCTGAAATTGTTAACGTGCTTGCCTTCCAACCACGCTTTTGTTAAAAAGAGGTTTAAATTTAAAATTCTTGATCTAGGAGATAGATGTATTATGGGACTGATGAGTGGAAAACGGGGGGTTATTTTTGGGGTTGCAAATGATAAGAGTATTGCCTGGGGAGTCGCTCAGCAACTGCGTGCTGCCGGTGCTGAACTTGCTTTTACTTATTTGAACGAGGCATTGGAGCGGCGGGTTCGCCCACTGGCAGAGAGTGTTGATTCTACAATTATCCTCCCCTGTGATGTGCAAAATGAGGATGAAATGGTGGCTGTTTTCAGTGAATTAGAGAAGCAGTGGGGTAAGATCGATTTTGTTGTTCATGCCATCGCTTTTGCTAATCGTGAAGATTTAAAACGTCCTTTCAGTGAGACAAGCCGCGATGGTTTTCGGCTGGCTCTCGATGTCAGTGCCTATTCTCTGGTCTCCATGACTCGCTGTGCTCTGCCGGTGTTACGCGAAGGTGGGAGTGTCATTACCATGACCTACCTTGGTTCTATTCGTACTGTTCCTTCTTATAATGTTATGGGAGTAGCTAAGGCAGCGTTGGAATCTTCAGTCCGTTATCTGGCGGCAGAACTGGGTGAGCGAGGGATCCGGGTCAATGCTCTCTCTGCTGGGCCGATTAGAACTTTGGCTGCCGCCGGGATTTCTGATTTCAAGAAAAAACTCAGTGTGGCTGAGGAGCGTGCTCCGTTGAAGCGATTGGTCAATCAAGAAGAGGTTGGCAAGGCTGCCCTCTACCTGTTGTCCGATCTTGCTTCCGGTGTTACCGGGGAAGTCCATTATGTTGATGCTGGTTTTAATATCGCAGCCGGCTAAATAAAGGACAGTTGCGGCTTTTCTGAACATTGCCTGTAGCTGACAAAAATAATCTAATAACTTAGAAAAAGGGGACACGTCGTGAGTAGATGTCCCCTTTTTTTGTAACCATCATGGATATAGATTGATGATCGAAGGTAAAACTGGCGGGCTGAAGGCGAGTCAGATTAAAGCTCTGGAACGGATTTATCGGCGCAAAATCCCTGCTGATGAGTTGATCTCCGGAGAATTAGCCCGTTATTTGACTGAGTTATCACACGAGTTGAAACGCCAGCTTGGTTTGATCATCGATCGCTCCGGAACCATTCTGTTTGTCATCGTTGGGGATGATCGAGAAATTGAGATCCCCGATCTTTCCAGATATAGTTTGGGGCGTAGTGGCTTACGTGGCCTGCGTTGTATCCATACCCACTTAAAACAGGATTCCTTAAGTCGCGATGATTTGACCGACCTGGAACTGCTGCGACTTGATGTTATGGCGGTTATTTGTGTCGGTGAGAATGGCTTGCCAGCCCGTTTTTCCTATGCTCATCTGTTGCCCACCAGGAAAACAAACCAGATTGAATCTGTTGATTTTCAGGATTTTTACCGTTTTGATCTTGATTTTTCTGCTTTTATCTCTGCCCTTGATCAAGAAATGGAGCGGGTCGCCGTTGAGACGATCGATCTTGCCGATGGTCGTGAGAGAGCACTGCTGATTTCTGTCGGACAAATGAGCCGTCAACAGGTTGAGAACTCTATGGCCGAGCTTGATGAGCTGGCTCAAACTGCTAATCTTGCGGTGATTGATCAGGTTATTCAGCGACCGCGTAAATTCAACCCGAGGTTTCTGGTCGGGGAGGGTAAACTGCGGGAAATTATTATCCGTGCCCTGCAGCAACATGTGACTTTATTGGTCTTTGACCAGGATCTGACCCCAAACCAGATCCGTTCTATTTCTGAAATAACGGAAATGAAGGTCATTGATCGTAGCCAGTTGATCCTGGATATTTTTGCTAAACGGGCACAATCCCGAGACGGAAAAGTTCAGGTGGAACTGGCACAACTTAAATATATTCTCCCCCGGTTGGCCGGGAAGGGAACCGCCATGTCCCGACTTATGGGTGGAATAGGGGGGCGAGGACCAGGTGAAACCAAGCTGGAGATTGATCGCCGGCGGATCCGTGATAAAATCCGTCGTCTGGAAAAACAGCTTGATTCCCTCAGTCGGGGGCGGCTGCAAAGACGGCAGAAGAGAATCAGGGCAGGTCTGCCAATTGTCTCTATAGTCGGTTATACCAATGCCGGCAAATCAACATTGTTGAATGCGCTGACGCAAAGTGATGTTCTGACCGAAAATCTTCTCTTTGCTACTTTAGATACTGCGACCAGGCGACTTCGTTTTCCCCTCGATCGTGAAGTGATTATTACCGATACTGTCGGTTTTATCCGTGATCTCCCGGACAGTTTGATCGGTGCTTTCAAAGCGACCCTGGAGGAGTTGGAGGACGCAGATTTGTTGCTCCATCTGGTTGACTTGTCAAATCCACGCTTCGATGAACAGATCAAATCGGTTGATAAGATCCTTGATAGCCTGAATCTGGGGACCCAACAGCGGTTGCTGGTGTTTAATAAAATTGATCAGGTTTCAGCTGAGGATTTGCCACATATTTGTCGTCGCTATGATGCTGTTGCTGTTTCTGCTTTGCAGCGAAACAGCTTTGGAGCGTTACTGGATGAACTGCAGCACCGTTTTTGGGTAGAGGAAGATAGTCCGGTAGTTTAAATCGGTCACACTTGACTTTGCGAAGGTTTTTTATTAATCTGCCGTTAATTGTTGTTAATGTTTCTGTCGGTGTAGCAATCTTGAGAGGGTCAATGCTTAAAAATATTTCAATACTGTTAGTCCTGCTCCTTTGCGGTTGTCATTCGGCAATGCAATCATCGGGGGTTTCTCCCCAAAGAGAAGATCTTCCAGCAACAGTGTCAGCAGAAGATAAAGACCCAGCTCAAACGTTACCTGTGGTTGTCGGGGAAAAAAGTCAATCTGCTGATCTGAAATTTAACTTGCCGGGTATTGAACCCCTTCCAGAACCAATTGCCATCTATTTACATGATGATTTGCCACTTCCTTACTATGGTGACTTTCCTTTAGAAGACCATGCCAGGGTTGATAAACTGGTTAAGCGCTATACGGGTTCCAGTAAGAAAATGTTTGGTCGGTGGCTTGAACGTGCCGGTCGCTATGTCCCAAAGATCCAGATGGTTTTTGCTGATGAGGGAGTCCCCCTTGATTTAGCCTATCTGGCAATGATTGAATCAGGATTTAATGTTCGTGCCTACAGTTGGGCACATGCTGCGGGACCATGGCAGTTTATTGAAAGTACCGGCCGGATGTATGGTTTGGAAAATGATTGGTGGCAGGATGGACGTCTCGACTTAGAGAGGGCGACACACGCAGCAGCCAGACATCTGAAATACCTGCATAAACGTTTTGATGGGGATTGGTATCTGGCAGTGGCGGCATATAACGCCGGTGGTGGAAAAGTTCGTAAAGCAGTCAGAAAGAGTGGCAGCAGGGACTTCTGGACCCTGATCGATGGTCATGTTCTGCGGGAGGAGACCAAAAATTATCTGCCAAAACTTCTGGCGTCTCTCACTATTGTGAAAAATCTGGAGGCCTATGGGTTTGCAGATTTGAAATATGAAGAACCTCTGGAATATGAGATGGTCACCCTGGAAACAAGTACGGATCTTGAAATTATTGCCGGGTTTTGTGCTATCAGCTATCAGGAGTTGAAAGATCTTAACCCTGAGTTGAAGCGCTGGTGTACCCCTCCAGGGGCTACCAATTATCAGCTGAAAGTTCCATTTGGTCATGCCGGACAGGTCAGGACCTTGTATGCTCAGCTTCCAAAGAACCAGAGGGCTCGTTATCATCGCCACAAGATTAAATCGGGTGATACGCTGCAGGTTATTGCGCGGAAATATCGAATTCGGGTTGATGATATTATCGCGTTGAACAAGATAGCTAATCCGCGCGCTTTACAGATTGGTCATAACCTTATTCTCCCCTTGAAAGAAGGGTTTACCAAGCTGCCGCTCAATGCTCTGCAGGATAGTTATGTCCGTAGCCGTCGCAGAACCTATAAAGTACGTCGTGGTGACAGCCTCTGGTCTATCTCAAGGCGTAATAATGTAACGCAAAAGGAATTGCGAATCTGGAACAAATTGGGCTGGAGCAATCTCCTCAGACCGGGACAAATTCTCGCAGTTTCAAAGCCAGGAATCCGCGTTGTGGCAAAACAACAGCCGAAAAAAGGGTTATCCAGAAAAGTTATTTATCAGGTTGTTCCGGGGGATACCCTCTGGGATATCGGTCGTCAGTTTGATGTTGCAACTGAACAAATTCGTCTTTGGAATGAACTTTCCCACGGTCATCTCCTCCATCCAGGCCAGAAACTGACCTTGATGGTTTCTGCCACCTGAGGTCAATTGGCAGGTGGCACTTGATTCCTGTAGAAAATTTTTCCTCTTATTTCTCTCTCCGGTTTTCCAAACCTGTTATTGTTAAAATCAGCAGCTAACGACCCTCGATTGTTTTGACTTTTTCTGCGCGGGTTGATAGAGTTCAGCGCTGGAATATGCTGGCTATCAACCTCTTCTGCACACTATTTGTAAAAGGAACGTTTAAATGCTTAATCTATTGATTTCATTTGCCTGCTCAGCTTTGTCTTCCGCACTGATGATGAGGTTTGTTACGCCTAATATGTGGATTACTATGGCCGTTTCTGCTGTGGTTTTTGCTTTGATTTTTATGTTGCTGACCCGGATCACTATGAAAAAGGTGACTGCTCTGATGGAGGTTGCGCAGCGGGATATGTTGGCAAACCGGACTGATAAGGCGATTAAAGAACTGCAGGATGGCTTGAAATATGGGGCCTGGCAGATCTATGTCAAACAACAGATCAACTCGCAAATTGGAACTATTTATTATTTAAAGCGTGATTTCAAAGGGGCCACCCCCTATTTGGAAAAAGGTTTTGTCCGTAACTGGGTCGGTACGGCGATGTTGGCAATTACCTATATGAAAAAAAATAAAACTGGTGAAATGGTGGCAACTTTTGATAAAGCAGTTTCAGGAAACAGAAAAGAACCAATGGTTTATGCTGTTTACGCTTTTTGTCTGGATCGTATCGGTCAACGGGGTAAGGCAGTCGAGATACTCAAGAAAGGTGCTGCCAAGACCGGAAATGTGTATTTGGAAGATAATAAAAATCTCCTTGAATCTGGAAAAAAAATGAAGATGAAGGGTTTCGGTGACATGTGGTACCAATTTCATTTGGAAAAGCAGGGTGCCATTATCAAGAAACAGACCAAGGCAATGACTGGTCGTCGTAAACAGGTGTTGCGCTGAGGTTACTTATGGCTAAAAAGAAAAAAACTGCTAAATCAAAAAAACCTGATTTCAATATTAGCCCCTTCAATCATTTGAAGGGGTTTGCTATTTCTGGTCAGGAGGAAACTGAGTCGAAGTTGACAGTTACAGAGTCGGTTCAGGCTGAAGTGACTGGGTCATTTACTGATGAGATGGAGATGCTTGGGGTTAAACGGATAGATCAAACGGAGGCATTTGAAGAGGCAGAGTTGGATTATTCAACACCAGTAGAAGATAGTCCTGACGAGGATGAAGAGCTGAGTGAAGAAATGCTATTTTTAGCCGCAATGGGGGACTTAACCGTCACTTTTGAGGATAGTTTTGTAGCAGAAAATCCCCGTCCGGGAGCAATGCCAAAACGGATAAAACAGGTGAAACAGGGGAAACTGACCCCAGATGCATCCCTTGACCTCCATGGCTTACAATGTGCGGAGGTGGTCGATAAACTACAGCATTTTTTTCATAATGCGCGGCATCATGGCTGGCAAACCTTACTGGTTATTACTGGCAAGGGTTTACATTCTGAAGGCAGTGAGCCGGCACTACGGAATGAAGTCGAGCGGTATCTTTCTGCTGAAGGTAAAAAACAGATTATTGAGTGGTCACGTGCCCCCAGACAGTACGGTGGAGATGGAGCATTGATTCTATTTTTACCTCGAGGGTAATTTCCTGTCTATTTATTCAATTTGAGTTGTTGAAGTATCCCTACTTAACCCCATTGTTTCGACACCCTTTGATTTTATCTGATTTTCTTCTGCACTGCTTAGCACCATAACATACAGTTCTTTAGTAAACTCTTTCTTGACTGCGTAGCTGTGTTTATATATTGTTATTGACATGCTGGTTGTGGGACTGTTGTGGCCAGTTGAATGTAAAAGTTAACAGGTTTAATTTGATTCGGACAGGAGACTGATATGACACATATGTTTTTAGATAATTCCCTTTCCATTGGTAGAACTCCACTGGTACAACTGAATCGGGTTGTTCCTCCCGGCGGGGCAAATGTTTACGGGAAAGTAGAAGGGCGTAATCCCGCTTATTCGGTAAAGTGTCGAATTGGCGCAGCAATGATTCAGGACGCTCAGGCCAAGGGAACTCTCAAGCCGGGGATGACAATTGTTGAGCCAACCAGTGGAAATACCGGAATTGCCCTTGCTTTTGTGGCAGCAGCTAAAGGAATCCCCCTGACCTTAACCATGCCAGAGACAATGAGTATTGAGCGGCGCAAGATTCTGAAAGCTTTTGGAGCCAAATTGATTTTGACTGCCGGGTCAAAGGGGATGGCAGCTGCTGTTGCTGAAGCAGAGAGAATAGCAGAAGAAAACCCTGATCGTTATCTGTTATTGCATCAATTCAAAAATCCAGCTAATCCTGAGATTCATGTTAAAACGACCGGGCCAGAGATTTGGGAAGATACTAACGGGGAGATTGATGTTTTGGTTGCAGGGGTTGGAACCGGGGGAACTATCAGTGGAATATCCCGCTATATTAAAAAAGTTCAGGGGAAGCAGATCCTGTCGGTTGCAGTAGAGCCTGCTGCCAGCCCGGTGATAAGTCAACACCTGGCCGGTGAAATGTTACAGCCTGGGCCGCATAAAATCCAGGGGATTGGTGCAGGTTTTATCCCCGAAACGCTTGATTTGGATATGGTTGATCAAGTTGAGTTGGTTAGCAATGATGAGGCTTATGATTTTGCCAGACGTTTAACTCGTGAAGAGGGATTACTTTCTGGAATTTCCTGTGGAGCTGCAACGGCAGTTGCCGCCAGATTGGCTGCGCAACCTGAATTTTCTGGTAAAAATATCGTTGTGATCCTCCCTGATTCGGGTGAACGTTATTTAAGTAGTGACCTGTTTTCTTGATCAAGTGAAATCAGCTAAAACTTTATGTACCCCTGCTGAGCTTATTTCAGCCTGTCAGGTGAGATGTTTTTTTGTGAGGACTATTAATGTGTAAACCACCTCTTCAGGAGAAGTTAGAGTCGTCTTCCAGTCAGGTTGGCTTGGCTGAGATTTTAACTCAGGCTCTGGAGTGTCTTGATTGTCTGGATGATGGTTACACTGTTGACCGGAATGAATTGACATCTCTCCAAACTCGCCTGGTGACGGGACAGTTCCGTTTAGCGGTATTAGGTCAATTTAAGCGTGGTAAAAGTACCCTGTTGAATGCTTTACTTGGAGACAAGCTGCTACCGACAGATATTCTCCCAGTGACCGCAATTCCCACTTTTATTGGCACAGCAGAGAATATTAATGCTCTGGTGTCCTTTGAAGTCGACGCTGAACCGGTGAATTTTACCCCTTCCTCAGATCAAACCATGGGGGACTTTCTCAACGATTATGTCACTGAAAAGGGAAATCCCAAAAACCAACGGCAGGTAACACGAGTTGAAATCGGTCACCCTTCGGAAATGCTCAGGCAGGGTGTTATTCTGATTGATACTCCCGGCATTGGTTCGACCCATAAACATAATACCGAAGTTGCCTATCAGATTCTTCCGCAGTGTGATGCCGCACTCTTTCTGGTTTCTCCAGATCCGCCGATCACTGAGATAGAACTAGATTATCTCAAGGAGATTCGACAACGCTTACCGCAAACATTTTTTATTCTGAACAAAATTGATTTTCTTGATGAACAAGAGCAAATTGCTTCGCTCAAATTCTTAGCTGATCAATTGACTCCATTATGTGATGGTGTTCCACAGGTTCTCGCGGTTTCAGCCCGCAAAGGATTGGACGCACGTCTATCTGGTGATGCGGACGGTTGGAAAGACAGCGGCATGCAGCAAGTTGAGCAGAATCTTATCGATTTTTTTGCTCGGGAAAAACAGAGTATTCTTCAAGAGTCGCTACAACGTCGCACCTGTGATCAGCTCAATAATATCAATATGCAATTACAGCTCTCCTTAAGTGCTTTGATGCTGCCAGAAGCAGAACTTAAAAAAAGGATAGAGAAATTCCGTCAATCAATCCCTGATGTGGAGAGGGAGAAACAAGCCTCTGAGGATGTCCTCTCCGGGGATTTGAAAAGGGTTGTTGAGCGACTGAATGAAGAGGTAGAAAAAGTTCGTGTTCAAGCTAAAGAAAAAATTATTGGTCAGCTGGAAAGTTTTGTTCAGACTATTGTCGATATAGAAGAGTTGGAGCGTTTGGTCAGAGGTACTCTGGTGGAGGATATTCCGGTTTTCTTTGCGCCGGCAATGCGCAAGGTTGCTGATATCATTCGAGTTGAAGCAACCGAACTGCTGACTCTGCATCAGCAACGCAGTAACCAGCTGATTGAACAAGTCAGACAGATTGCTGCCGATTTATTTGATATCCCGTATCATGCCCCTTCTGCCGGTCGTTCTTATACCAAGTTTGAACTGTCGGGTTGGAGTAATGATCTGTTTATATCCGATATGGATCCCCTCGGACAGCGATTTTCCCGCAAGTTTTTTACCCAGAAGTATCGTCGTAAAAAAACTGTAAAGCGGTTGCGGGATGAGGGAATTAAACTGCTCAATCAGAATGTTGAACAGATTAACTGGGCGTTGCGCCGTGGACTGGATGAAAGTTTTCGCCAGTTTGGGGTGGAGTTGTCCGAACAGCTGGAAAAGACTATTACTGCGACAAGAGAGGCAATGGAGGTTGCTTTGAGTCAAAGTGAATCACAGGCACAAGAAACCGTGAGGAAGGAAATTAAGTTGAAGCGGGCCATAACAGCTATCCAGAAAATTCTCAAACAATTTGAAGAATAGCATCGTTCCCTTTTTTGTGACTGTGTGACCATCCAGGTGTCCAATCAAAACCGGTCATTACCAGATCTAAGTTGAAACTATTTTAAATAAAATTAAGTCGTCCACGCTTAATCGTCAGGCAGACTTATTCGCAACGAATCCAATAGTCCTTGTGTCCTTGGTCTTCATGGAACATTCAAGTTCAAGCAACGCTGCAAGCTCGTTCGGCTTCGATATAAGTCCCATGATTTTCGCTTTTTTCTGCACAACAGAAAAATCTCCCGGGGTCAGGCTTTTTAAGCTGTAGAGGGATCCTGGGGCTTCAGTGGAAAAGAATTCCCTGAAAGCCCGATGGACTTGATTTTGAGTCAGATAATCGAAACCAACCTTAAAGGTGAACCGTCTCAAGGAAGCCTGATCCAGTCGGTCCATCAAATTGGTCGTACAAGCGAATGGTAGTGGATGTGATTCCATCCAAGTCAACATTTCATTGACCTGAGAAATTTCCCAGCCGCGCTGTGCATGGTTACGATCCCCGAGCAGTGAATCAGCTTCATCAAAGATCAGAAAACTCTCTTTCTCTTGGGCTTCCTGAAAAGCCGCTGCGATTTGTCGCTCTGTTTCTCCAACGTAGGATCCAAACAGGTCAGACGCTCTCTTGACCAGGACTTCCATCCCCAGTTGCTCGGCAAGTTGACGCACGTATTCCGTTTTTCCGGTTCCCGGAGGACCATAGAGACAGAGTGAAAATTGTCGTTGGCTCGATTTCTTTAATCGCGCCCCAAGGTCATTCAGGTTCATGTCGGCATTGACCAGATCTGAACAATAAGTTGTTAGAGGCGTATTGCTGACTGGTTTAATCGACCCTTTGATCGCTTTGATGATTCCTCTGGTCGCAAACAGGATATCATCAGTTCCCTGCCCATTGATTTGGGCGTACCTGACGGCATTGTCAAGTACCGCAGGGGATGCTTCTAACTTCATCAATTCAGCAATCGCCTGCTCTGGAAGCTCGAGTTTGTGTTTGGCAATAATTCTGTTCCAGACCCCTTCTCGGGATGATTTTGGTGGGTTTTTTATTTCCAGAACCAATGACATTCTCCGGACAATGGTTTCATCAAGGGAAGCGACATCATTAATAATCCAGAGGGTCGGAACCGGATTTTTTTCAAATAACCGGTTGGTGAATACCTTGGAAGAAAACTGGAGTTTGCCGCCAAACAATGCTGCAAACCCGGTTTGCTCAAACAGATC
>JAUVCS010000190.1 GCA_030590745.1 Desulfuromusa sp. | reverse complement strand
CCACAACTTTCAAGAATGGCGTAGAGCATAAATTCGATAAATAAGGTTGACGTCCCGGCTTTATCGCAAACTGCAAGGACAGCGTAATATTCCTGCTGGCGGTCACGAATAATGGTTTCTACCGGTATCCAGTTAAAGGCAGAGTTCCAGTGGGTAAGAATGACCGATTGCCATAGTCGTCCCATGCGACCATTGCCATCAGCAAATGGATGGATAAATTCCAGTTCATAGTGAAATACGCAGGAAGCGATGAGCGGATGGGTATCGGTTCGTTGCAACCATGCCAGCAGGTCATTCATGAGACCGGAAACATTCGCTGCCGATGGTGCCATGTGGATAACTTCTTTTCCTTTTATAACACCAACTCCTCCGATTCGCCATTTACCCGGGGATTCAACCAGATCTGCCATTAACAGTCGGTGTGCATTTAGTAAATCATCCGATGAGCATGGATCAAACTGTTCAAGTTGCTCATAAGCGGTAAAAGCATTCTGCACTTCCTGTATTTCATGCGGAAGTCCAGCCACCGGTTTTCCTTCGATGACAGCGGTAACCTGCTCAATAGTGAGGGTGTTTTGTTCAATTGCTAAAGAAGCCTGAATTGTTCTAATCCGGTTTCCCCGACGTAGATGCGGTGTCAGTGAACTACCTGCTGTCCCTTCAAGACGTACCAATTCGCCACCAATTCTTACCAGCAAATCAGTTATTTTTGGGGTTATCTCAAAAGGTGGCGTGTAATTGTGCATAGCCAATATCCATTATGGGTCAAACCAAATTTACGATAATGATACTTTCGGACATGTTCGGTTCCAATATTATCCACTCGGATCATAAAAAATCACCCTCACAGGATCAAGATCACAATAGCATAATAACCGATAATTATCCTTGGGAATGGTAGTTACTTTGAACTGCTTACTAAGAGTAAAGCTTTAGAAAATTGTACCCAATCTTGACCGGTATTGTACTCCAAAATCAGGGAATCAAAGTTCGTATAATTGGGAATCATAAACCGTAAATCGGGGAAATTAAGGTGTAAAATCGTGTTCCTTTCACTCTCATTTTCCCACAGAATTCATAATAACAACTGAATTATCACCATCTTAGGAATGATGATAGTCTTTACGCATTTATTTTCATTTTCCTTGCCCCCACAAAGCACTGATCGGCATAGCATACATTTTATCACCAAAGAATAAATTCTTTCGCCATAAGTACACCTTCGTCCAATTGTAAAGTTTAGCCCCGCCCAATTGTAAAGTTAACTTGATCTGCTGCAACATGACCGGCTGCATTTATCTCGGAATTATAAAAAGCACAATATAATCTCTACAAAATGGGTCTCTTGCAAAACCCTTTAACCTCCAGCACCCGTTATTCCCGCGCAGACGGGGATCCAGGGGCAGAAACTGAATTCTGTTTCCATTTTTTTAACATTTTCACACCCGCTTATTGTCCGGCAAAACTTGTGGTTTTTATGTTTGACAGCAATACAAAGCAGGCGTACAAAATAGATATGCGGTTTTTATTATATTCGAGTTTCTAGATATTCACTGAATATACCATCACCAGGGAGGTTGGCATGAAATTCATTCAATCCATTCAAATCGGTCAATTACAGCTGAAAAACAGATTCATTATGGCTCCGGTCAAAAGTGCCTATGGTAACCCAAAAGGGGAAGTCACTCCCCGCCATCTGACCTATTATGACAATCTTTCCCGAGGCGGCGTGGCGATGATCATTTTAGAGCCGGTTGCCGTCTGTGTTACCGGCAAAGAACATCCCAAACAACTGGCTGTTCACCTGCCCGACAGTCAGACCCAACTGAACAAAATTGTCGATGTCCTCCACAAAAACGAGACCCTCGCCTGTTTGAACCTCAATCATGCTGGACGGGCTGCAAACCCCAAAGCAACCGGGATGCCTCCGGAAGCGCCCTCGTCCATAACTTGCCCGGCAACTGGACAAACACCGGACATCCTGCAACAGCAGGAGATCGAAGGGATTCTTGAGGGTTACCGTCGGGCGATCAAAGTTGCCATTGCAGCCGGTTTTGATGCCACTGAAATTCAGGCGGGGCATGGCTACCTGATTCAGCAGTTCCTTTCTCCCCGGACCAATCTGCGGGAGGATGAGTACGGACAGGACAAGACTCTATTTATTAAACAGGTCTTTGATATTGTTCGATCTGAAAGAAAGAATTTAACCGTACTGGTACGGATTTCCGGCCATGAGTTTGTAGAAAACGGCTTTGGCCCGGCGGAGAACAAAGTCATTCTCGATCTGGCAAAAGAGTATGGTTTTGATGCCATTCACTGTGGGTTTGGCAATGCTTGCGATACACCACCCTGGTATTACAGCCACATGGCTCTGCCGGAACAGAAACAACAGGAAGTTGTTCAAGCGATCCGCAAGCAGACAACACTGCCGTTGATTGTGGCTGGCAGGATGGGTGATATTGACAAACTGGAAACCTATGACCGGGAGAACCTTACCGACTGTGTTGCTCTCGGTAGACCTCTGATTGCCGACCCTGACTTTGTCAATAAAGTATTGCAGCAACAGACCGATGAGATCACCTATTGTGGCTACTGCCTGCAAGGTTGCCTCGCTAATGTTAAAAATGGCAGTGGTATCGGCTGCATCGTTAATCCGGGTATTGATAAAAAACCGGTTCAGGCAAAAACCGTAAAATTGGTTGCTGTTATTGGAGCGGGTCCGGCGGGAATGGCAGCAGCAACTCAACTGTCGATTATGGGGCATAAAGTGACCCTGTATGAGAAGAAAGCCAGCCTGGGTGGCCAGTTTGAAATGGCCTACCAGGCACCCCATAAAGGGTCGATGCTCAGACCGCTCAATAGTTTGATCAAGCGAACCGAAAAAAATGTTGGAGAGATCAAGTTAAACTCGACCATCACGGCAGCGGCGCTGGGTCACTTTGATCACTTTGTGTTGGCAACCGGCTCCAGGCAGAAGATTCCTGCAATCGAAGGGTTATCAAGTCAATATTCCATGACCAGCCTCGAATTCTTTGAGCAGGAAAAACCGATCAAAGGAAAACGAATTCTGATTATCGGAGCAGGGATGATCGGCATAGAGGCAGCAGAAATACTGGCAGATCAGGACTATGATGTTGTCATCACCAAAAGAACCGACAGCATTGCCAACGATATGGAAATGATCACCAAAAAACTGATGCTCAAGCGTTTGGAGCAGAAAGAAAACCTCCTCATTTCTCCAAACACAACTCTTGTGGAATTTAATGATGATCAGG
>JAUVCS010000269.1 GCA_030590745.1 Desulfuromusa sp. | reverse complement strand
ACCAATCCCCTCTCGAACCTTGAGCAAGGGTATTCAGGGGTTTCATATTTAATCTGAGCAATGTTTGTGAGTTAGATAAAGTGTCCCCCGAACTCCCTCTTGAAGGGCTTGATGATACATTCAATCTTTTTCATCCTTGAGATTCTCCTTCCAGCAGAAATGGATAGCGGTTGCCATGTTGTCATGTTGTCAGATTACTGTTTTAGCATTTGCTGTGCAATAAATAATAACTAGTTGTTTTTACAGGATATTAACTTGTGTAGATAATTAAGTTTCTCTTTGTTTTAGCAAATAATACCGCTGCTGCTTAAGCGATATGCATCGGAACCAGTTAATGATTTCAGGCAAAATGGGAAATGGGTAAGGAAATGTGATGAGCGAAAAAACCCTTTTTTAGCTCTCTACGAATAACACACTCAAAGACCGTGGATGCTATGTCGTAGATTTCCCTTAATTTAGTGCATGGGGTTTCATAGCATCGGCAATGCTGATATATTACAAATAAGGTCATATTTAAGGTCTAAGCAATAAATAAGGAGAATCATTATGATAAAAAAACTATCCCTGCTGTTTCTTGCTACGTTATTCTTTACTTCAACATCTTTCGCAGAAACGTTTCTGGTCGATACCAACCACACACAAGTTCATTTCTCGGTTCAGCACCTGGTGGTCTTCAAGGTGCGGGGCAACTTTAATGATTTTGTTGGCTCGCTTGAGGCCGACCCTGAAACCAGGACTCTGATTTCAGTTCAAGCAACCATTAAGACCGCATCTATCAATACCCGTATTGACAAAAGGGATGAGCACCTTCGTAGTGCAGATTTTTTTGCTGCTGCCAAGTATCCAGAAATTCAGTTCAAAAGTAAGAAAATCACTGGCAGTGGCGACAATATCGTTTTAATTGGGGATTTGACGATTAGAGGGATTACGAAAGAGGTTGTTCTGAATGGCAGTTTTCTGGGGTCAACGACTGGGCCAAAAGGAAAACTCCGGGCCGGTTTTGAAGCAACCGGGATGATCAATCGTAAAGATTTTGGTCTGAACTGGAATAAAGTTACCGAGGCAGGTGGGTTGATTGTCGGTGATGAGATCGAGATTGGGTTGGAGGTTGAATCGGTTGTAAGGTGAGAAAATAGCCTTATCCGGAAGAGGGGAGCTTTACGTTGCTATCAGCTCTGGCTATTCACTCAATCGCTTTCTAAAACATGGGGGCTGTTAAATTATCAGCCCCCTTTATTTCCCCCTGTTATCTCAGAGCAGAACCAGCTATCCATCTTCTTATAACCGAATAAAGCACGGAAAACACGCAGAGTTTCGATCAGAAATCATCCCAGCCATCGAGTACTGATGATTGATTGTAGGCCGATACCGTTGATTCAAAAAAGTTACTTTTGACGTCACCTTTCCCTTCGGTATCTGCCAATTTTTCCAGATGTTTATATGGATTCTTATCAAACCCATCATACAAGGTCCCACCAAAACCCAATTTGTTCCAGCGCTCATTTGCCAGCCATTTGGTATACATCTCGGTGGTTTTTCCACTGACGCCAAGGACGCCATCACCAATAATATGATTGGTCCAGGTGATCTCCTGGTCAACAGCGAAACGGAACATCTCTTCAACTTCTGCGGCGGGAAAATAATTGGCATCCAGTTCACGGATTTCCCGGACAATAAACTCGAACATTACGCAATGGGTCAACTCGTCACGATTGATATAACGGATCACCTCCGAGCTACCCAACATCAGGTTCCGACTGGCCAGATTGTAAAAGAAATTGAAGCCATTATAAAAATATAGTCCCTCAAGCAGATAGTTGGCAATAATAACCTGTGCAAATCTTTTTTCAGAGGGCTCGTCGATAAAATCCTGATAAATTTGTGCAATGTACTTATTGCGTTCAAACAACACCTTGTCGGTCCGCCACTTGTCATAAATGGAGTTACGCCGATCTGCCGGAATAATTGATTCGACAACATACTGATAACTCTGGCTATGAATCGCTTCCTGATATTGCTGGATTGCCAGCAACAGGTTGAC
>JAUVCS010000006.1 GCA_030590745.1 Desulfuromusa sp. | reverse complement strand
CTGTTTCGTTACTGCCCCGGCAAGATATTCTGTAAGAGTTTTGGTAAATTCAGGCTGAGCCCGATCCAGCTTGATAATCCAATCAAGCGGTTTCACCTCCGCTAAAGCGACATTGAGTGTCTCAGGTTTAATCCCGTAGCGAAGGGCATCCTCTTTGAAACTGTTTAACCAGTTGGAATAACCTTGATCAGTCCCTGCAGTAACTGCCTGATTGAAGAAAAAAAGGGAGAAACCGATAAGGCTAATAATTTTAATAATTCTTTTCATAGATCACCTAAACTTCTTGGGAGAGACAATAAAACACTCACCTGCAATTTACCAAAAGAGATAATTAACCTTTATATATCACTAAACCTATCTTCTTTGTTGACATCCATCCAATCAAGGGCTATTTTGATAATGTATTTCATAATCGTTATCTCTCATATTTATGAGATTGTCAACCAGTTGAGGACGCAACCTCTTTTACCAAGGAACACTCTGCTATGCCAGAATCTTTACGTCAAATCGCTTCAGGAGAAACAGCAATCGTCACCGCAGTGACTGCCACAGGAGAAGTTGGCCGGCGGTTACGCGATATGGGTTTATCACCGGGGACAGAAGTTAAAATTCTTGGTCGAGCTCCCCTGAAAGATCCGGTATCTATCCGTTTAAGGAATTATACTCTGACTCTCCGCAATAACGAAGCAGACTTCATCATGGTTAAGAAAGTGGAGGGGATAGAGTGAGTACAGCGGTCAAATGGAAGCTAGAAGAACCACCATCAACAACAATTGCCCTGGCTGGCAACCCTAATTCAGGTAAAACCACCCTTTTCAATGCCCTGACCGGCGCCCGGCAACACGTTGGTAACTACCCCGGAATCACGGTTGAAAGAAAAGAAGGGATCATAAATCTCAAAGGGACAAGGGTCAAACTGATCGACCTTCCCGGAACCTACTCACTCTCTGCCTATTCACAAGAAGAGCTGGTTGCACGAAACTTTCTGGTCAACGAGAAACCAGATATTGTGGTCGATATTGTCGATGCGACAATGTTGGAGCGTCATCTCTATTTAGCCATTCAGTTTTTTGAGCTGGGTATCCCTATGGTCCTTGCTCTAAATATGATGGATGATGCGAAGCGGCAGGGTTTAATAATCAATACTGAAAAATTATCCCAGCTTCTCAATTGTCCGGTGGTAGAAACAGTTGCCCGCTCCGGTCAGGGGAAAAGGGAATTAATTGAAACTGCCATTCAACATGCTAAACAGGACAGAAACAACCAGACACCGCTGGAAATAAGTTATGGAGCAGAACTAGATCTGGTTCTGGATACAATGACCGAGATTATTCAGCAGCATCAATTCATGACTGATCGCTACCCGGCACGCTGGATTGCACTAAAATATCTGGAAGATGATGCGGAAATCATCCGTTATGGCAAATTGAACGGGAAGGTTTCCGAAAAACTGGAAGCGATTGTAAAAAACACCAAAGATCACTGTCTCAGAACCCTGAAGGTTTCACCAGAAGCGATTATTGCCGATTACCGTTATGGACTGATTAATTCAATCCTCAAACAGAACATTATCATTCAGGAAAAATCCCGCCAGGAACGGATCGACGTGACCACAAAGCTTGACGCTGTTCTGGTCAACCGTTTTGTTGGTCCGATACTGATGATTGCCATCCTCTACGGGATGTTTCAAATCACTTTCAGCGTCGGTGAAATTCCCATGGGGTGGTTGGAAAACTTGTTCAGCTGGATTGCTGCGACAGCCACCCGGTTGATTCCAGAGGGGTTGTTACAATCGCTTGTCGTCTCTGGAATTATTGATGGGGTTGGCGGAGTGATGGGTTTTGTTCCACTGATCACAATCATGTTTCTGATGATTTCTTTCCTTGAGGATTCCGGTTATATGGCTAGGGTTGCCTATATGCTGGATCGGGTTCTCCGTATTTTTGGGCTGCACGGCTACTCTGCCATGCCGTTTATTATCTCCGGAGGTATCGCCGGCGGCTGTGCTGTTCCAGGAGTGATGGCAACCCGAACCCTGCGCAGTCCCAAAGAGAAACTGGCGACATTGCTGACCGCACCATTTATGCCCTGTGGAGCCAAATTGCCGGTATTCATGTTGCTGGTCGCCGCATTTTTTACCGAATATAAAGCGCAGATGATGTTTTCAATCACATTGTTTGCCTGGATTATGGCGTTACTGGTTGCCAAACTGGTCCGCTCAACAGTGATCAAGGGGAAATCAACCCCCTTCATTATGGAACTCCCCCCCTACCGGCTGCCGACCCTGCAGGGGATCTTTATTCATACCTGGGAGCGCACCTGGCAGTATATCAAGAAAGCGGGAACCGTGATTCTGGCCGTCTCAATTCTCCTCTGGGCGGCGATGACATTTCCGGGGCTACCGGAGCAACAACAGAATCAATTTGAAAAAGAGCGACAGATTGCCCTCAATACCACTACCGCAGCAACAGAACGTCAACAAATGGTCAATGAAATTAACAATCGTGAAGGTCAAACAGCATTACGACACTCCATCGCTGGAAGGATCGGTACCTCTCTGGAACCGGTCAGCGGATTGGCAGGCTTTGACTGGCGAACCAATATCGCGCTGGTGGGTGGATTTGCAGCAAAAGAGGTTATCGTATCAACCTTTGGCACCGCCTATTCTCTGGGAGATGTTGATCCGGAAGCGGCAGATACGCTGTCAGCGCGAATTGCCAGTGATCCAAGCTGGAACAAATTCACCGCTCTGGCAATGATTGTTTTCGTTCTTCTCTATGCGCCATGTGTTGTAACCGTGATTGCCATGGCAAAAGAGTCCTCCTGGAGCTGGGCGATATTTGCAACTGTTTTTAATACGGTACTGGGGTTCGGGATGGCGGTTGCCATCTATCAGATTGGTACAAATCTATTCATGTGAGCAGTTATTATTGAGGATGGTTCAGCCCGGTAAAAATGGGGTTCACTTACACCCCCTCAATATTCGCGCTGACAGAAAGGATAAATAATGTTTTCCTGGGATTTAACCATCACCTTAGCCATCGTTGCAGCGGCGGGTTACTATGTTGGGTTCAATATTTACAAGACAATCAAAGAAGCTACTTCCGGCAACTGCGGTGGCTGTTCAGCCTGTTCCCAGTGTAAATTTGCCACACCAACAACTCAAAACCCGCATCCTGCCAAAAAGGGTTGGAGTCGATTTTCGACCTGACAGGGTGTTGAAAAATTTACTCACTGGTTAAGTGATACTTCTCCAGCTTATAGCGTAACGTTCCCCGTGGCACATTCAAAATACGGGCAGTTTTAGCGACATTTCCACCGGTAATCTGAAAGGCTTTTCCAACCAGTTCCTTTTCGATTTGATCAACAACATCATCAAGAATGATCCCCTCAGGGGGGATTTCATATTTGAACGGCATCTCACTCTGCGGGGACTCCCCCCAGATTTCACGCGGCAGATGATCCGCTAAAATTTTCTCAACATTATGCATGATGCAGATCCGTTCCACCACGTTACGCAGTTCCCGCACATTTCCCGGCCAATGGTAGCGCATCATCAGATCAAGGGCATCTCGACTGAATTGCTGGATTGTTTTATTAAATTCTCTGCTGAAGCGCTGCAAAAAGGTTTCCAGTAATATCGGAATATCCTCCCGCCGTTCCCGCAGTGGTGGAATATGGATGGGGAAAACATTCAACCGATAATAAAGATCTTCGCGAAAGTTTTTGGATTCAATCGCACTCTTCAAATCCGCATTGGTTGCGGCAACAATTCTGACGTTAATCTCGATATTACGGTTTCCACCAAGGCGGCGAATTTTACGGTCTTCCAGAACCCGCAATAATTTTACCTGCAAGCTGATATCCATTTCACCAATTTCATCGAGAAATATCGTACCGCCATCAGCTTCTTCAAACAGACCAATTTTTCGCGTTTTAGCGTCGGTAAATGCCCCCCGTTCATGACCAAATAATTCTGTTTCGAGAAGATTAAAAGGTAATGATCCACAGTTGATCTCGATAAAGGGCTGTTCGCTACGCGGAGACAAATTATGGATCGCCTGAGCCACCAATTCTTTTCCGGTACCACTATCACCGGTGATTAATACAGTTGCCGTTTCGTGTTTAGCTACCTCGCGAATCTGCTGAAAAATCTGCAACAAAGCCGGGCTGTTACCAACCATATTGATCCCATCTGAATCACGGGAAAGGCGTTTAACTTTACGGCGTAGATGCTGAGTTTCCAAGGCCAATTTGACAATCAGCCGAATCGCGTCAGCCTTAAATGGTTTTTTAATATAGTCATAAGCACCAATTTTCAATGCTTCAACTGCACTTTCAACTGTTCCATAGCCGGTAATGATAATCACCAGAATTTCCGGGTCCACTTCCCGCATCGCCCGTAACACATCCAGGCCACTGTCGCTTCCCAAGTTCAGATCAAGCAGAACCAGACTGATCTCCTCATCAGTTACAATCCGCAGCGCCTCCTCCGGAGATTCAGTTGAAATCGGGCGATAATTTTCTTCAGCAATAATCCGTTCCAGATTCTCACGGATAAAAGCTTCATCATCAACAATCAGAATTTTTTCCATAACAAGTGTGCTCCATATAACCTGACCCAGAGAGACAAAATTTTATCCTCTGGTCTATACTTTTTCAGCAGGTAGTTGCCTGGGAGTCTGCTGGGCTTTACATGAATCTACTGGAAAACCCACCAGACTCTTAGAGATCTCACTTTCTCTGCGTAAGGGGCAACAAAATCACCACCGTTGTCCCCTCCCCCAGTTTGCTCTCTATCTCAATTTCACCGCCGTGATCAGAAATAATATTGTAACTGATAGCCAATCCTAACCCGGTTCCGTGCCCTTTACTGGTGAAAAAAGGTTCAAAAATAAGTGGCAGATGTTCCGCAGAGATACCAACCCCGGTATCACTGATCCGAATCAATATTTTGTTGTTATTGAGTTTAACTTCAACCGTCAGGATTCCTCCATCCGGCATAGCATCCAGAGCATTATTCAACAGATTCAATAAAACCTGCTTTAACCGATCTCCATCGAGCATAATTTCAGGAAGATTACCGGCCACCTTTTCTACCAATTCAACATTTTGTCGCTGACACTGTTTTCTGGTCAGGTGAAGGACATCTTCCACAACACTTTTGATCAGGCCATTGGTAAGCTTAGGGGTCGGCAACGCTGCAAAATGGAGCATTTCATTGACTAGAGATTCAAGTCGTTCTATTTCACCCAGTGCTTGCCGGATCAATTGTTGATCCTGCTCTTTGCCAAGCAGACGATCATGCAGTTCATCCAGAAGCAAACTGACCCCGGTGAGCGGATTCCGCACCTCATGAGCAATCCCTGCCGACATTCGACCCAACGATGCCAGACGATCCATCCTGGCCATCTGCTGCCGCAAATTGACCCGCTCGGTCAAGTCCTCAATGGTCAGCAGCCACCCTTCCTGTTGCCGAAAACTCAATGGATACATGGCCATTAGATAGGTCAACGTTCGACCTTTTCTTTCTAGCGCTACATATTCCCGGAAAGATTTATTTTCACCGCGTTGACTTGCAAAAAACCACCTTTCAAGAACCTCGTGCAGTTCAGGCCAGGCAATCAGTAGCTTTTTCCAACTACAATCCTTACCCGGATAATCTATGTCCAATATCTGGCAGGCGGGTCCATTAGCAGAAGTAACTTTGCTCTCTGCATCAAAAGTAAGTAATCCTGTTTCAATATTTTCAAAAACTGCATTTTTAAAATTTCGTTCCCGGATAATTTCTTTACGAGAATGCCGGAGCGCCTGCAGAGTCTGCAGCAACCGCTGCCGCCGGCTATTCAGTTCCTCCACCATGGTGTTGAATGAATCGGCTAATATTCCTACTTCATCATTTGAAGTTATATCAACTTTTGGGGACAAATTACCACGGATCATCCGCCGGGTTCCTTCAGTCAACAAAAGTATCGGCCGAACGATACTGTCAGATAAAATGTAAGCAGCAGCAATAACAAACATAACCGTCAGAGAGACAACCAGCCACGACTGCTTCAGGTAGTCAGTGATCAACTGCCGTATCAGCTGAGACGTTGCGACAGCTGGCTGATGAAACTGATCAATCTCAGCACCAATAGTGATACCACCAAAGATATTATGAGCCCGATATTTCCCTTCAGCATAATGGATCGGAGCATAAGCCATAATTTTATTTGCGCCGCCAACATTAATCGTTTCAACAACCCCTGATTTGCCCTGTAAAACAGCTTCAGCTACACGGGGATAGTTGGGATGAATAAAGCTGGCGGCAAAAAGATTAAAGGGAATCCGCCCCGATTGGATATCTACCTCCGGAGTATCCGCGTTATAGGCAGGAACCAACTGCCCATGAGAGTCATAACCACGGATATCCCAATATTTTGGATGAGCAATCATCCAACCCTGATCGTCAAACATGAAAGCATAATTGCCACTGCCATACGAGGGGAAGACAACATCCTGATTGGCCATCGGGGAGATATGCTGGGTATATTCCATCATATGGCGATGATCAAGAGACAGAACAACCACTCCCTGCAGCTCACCATTTTTGATGACCGGAGTAGCAAAGCGAATCACGCCACGATATTGAGTCCCCTGCACCGCTTCCAGAGGGGTTTCTGCCCCCTGCAGCTGGTCGTGTCGACTGATATACCAACCATGTAGTCGGGATACTTCAAGCTGACCAGTCTGCAATTGAGCAGCCTGATTAAAGTAGCTCTCAGTTTTATAGGTTGTCTGACTGGGATCGGAGAGGTCTCTATAATCAGCCGATGGGCTGCTCGCCACAATTCGAACTAATTCACGACCACTGGCATCAGCATAGGCAAGTTCACTGTAGAGGGGGACATCTTCCCGAATCTCAACCGGATTATCATTGGTACCACGGCGATACCAGATCTGACGTTGATGATTGTTAGAAAATTTAAGGTAAGCATCATCGGTCGGTGACAACAACGACAAATCGAGCAGATCACCTTCGACCTCATGCAAAAAAGCAGCGATTTGAGTTGCCACTAATTTTGCCTGATTCTCAAGTGCTTTTGCTGCCTGGGTATCAAGAGCCTCTGTTGTTCTTTGCCGCAATAAATCTTCGACCAAGCGCAAACTGTGTTGAGAACTGAACAACAAAATCCCTAACGGGATTAAAGAAAGGAGCAAAAATGCCCCCAGAACCTTCTTATGTAAATTAAGACGAAACATATGCCGGACTATAGACGAAATTCAGATGAGAATATAGAAGGGATACAGGTTTGAAAAAGAATTTACCGAGACTATTTATTCCGCGATACAACATAATCAGCCAGGGTAAAAAGAGCTTGACGAGCTTCACTATCTGGAAAAATGGAGAGTTGCTGCTTTGCCCGGGAGATCATTTCTATCGCCCTGCACCGGGTATAATCAATACCATCTTTCGCATCGATTAAAGTACAGATGTAATCAAGATCCTTTTGCACTAATTCTTCAGCGTCAATAATTCTGGAGATTTCCTGCCGCTCAGCAGCAGAAGACTTAGAATAAGCATGGATCAGTGGCAGGGTCATTTTCCCCTCAAAGAGGTCGTGCCCCTTTTCTTTGCCAAAATCTTCCTGGTCAGCAACATAGTCAAGGGCATCATCCATCAACTGAAAAGCGCTACCGATTTCCAGGCCAAATTCACGTAATGCCAGTTCCTGAGGTTCGTCAACGTCACCAAGAACCCCGCCGACCTGACAAGCAGCAGCGATCAGGATAGCTGTCTTATCACGGACAACTTGCAGATAACGTGGTTCATCAACCTCAAGATCACAGGTATTGATCAACTGCAGAATTTCACCCTCTGCCAGTTGAGTTGTCGTATCGGACAGAATCTTTAAAATTTTCAGACTCCCTGAACCGACCATGACAGAAAAGGACTTGGCAAAAAGAAAATCACCCACCAACACCGATGCCTGATTACCCCATACCGAATTAGCAGAACGGTTACCGCGCCGCAGCGTCGCACTGTCAACGACATCATCATGAAGCAGCGTGGAGGTATGGATAAATTCAATGACCGCGGCCAATTCGATGTGTTTGTCTCCCCGATAATTACACAAACGGGAACTAAGGAGTAACAACATCGGGCGGAAGCGTTTTCCACCGCTCGAAAGGACATAATTACCAACTTGGCTGATCAGCTGCACATCCGAAGCCAGGTTCTTCTTGAACTGGCTTTCAACCTCCAGCATCTCATCTTTCAGCAGCGCAACAACTCTATCCATAACTTAAACATTTCCTTAAATGGTGGCGACAACCGACTCCGGTACACCAATGATTGACGAAGTGTGATTGTAGAAATTACCCCCAACTATTGTCAAAACCTTTTTACCATAATTCAGTCCATTTTTACTCAAAAGGTGGAGCAACAGGAACAAATTGTTTTTTTTCTGAATCCCAAAGATAAGCACCCGTTTCCCATATTGCCTCAATCAGATCCCAATCCAGATTTAAAGTTCTGGCTTCATCGGTCAAATCAGAAACTTCAAGAATTTCGATATCATCGATAACCAGATCGCCGTTCACATCGGCCCAATGGAAGGGGCGAACCTCCATCGTCCCTACTGATTGCACCATCACAGCAGATCGCTGCCCCTCTGGATTCGCGATCAATTCACCGGTAATCGACATATCTGTATCAGGAAGAATATTCTCGGGGACTTCAAGCAGATAAAATACCCGGGAATCCACCAGTGGTTTTCTAAAAATCCATCGGGCAACCCCGGCACGACTATCAAGATGAGCAGCAACCGGCTCAGATTCTAACAGACGCCAGCCAAGGGGAAAGGTCTCTTTCAGGATCATCCCCTTCAAAGGCTTTTCAGCAGACAGCTTAATTTGAATTAAAATATGGCTACCGGGGGCTGCATAATGGGGAAGTATTCGGGTCGCCTGTAGAACCGGAGCAGCTGGAGAATTAATTTGAAATAAGAAAAACAGGACTAACCCGCCAGCACCTGCCAGCAGTAAAAGGAAAAACCAGTTTTTTCTTTTCGATTTTTGCTCCAGATGATTTCTATCAGAAACCTCAATATTATCCTGTTGCAAAATTTCTTCAAGATCAACTTCCAGCGCTTCTGCAAGTTTCAGAGCATTATCCCGCATAATCGTCGGATAACGGTTATTTTCCCAACGCGAAACCGTATCCGTTGTCACCCCGACAACTTTTGCGACATAGAACTGGGTCAGTCTGCTTTCTTCGCGAATTCGACGAATAGCATCACCATCGATCGCAACAGAAGAGGAGTTTAATGGCTCCATACAAATATCCAGTGAGAGTTAAATAATCCACGGGAGTTTAACAGAGAGCTTCCAACTCTGTAAACAACCGAATCGGATAGTTTCAAGCCTTGAAATCAGTTACAGATAAATAGTGTAACCAGTTGAAATAACCTGAATATGACCAGACATCTTCCGATATTTCAATAGATGTCTAGAGAAATCAGACAGGATCTATGAAACTATCAGAATCAGGAACCGCAGACAACAAAGGGAGGATAATCATGAAGAAGGTAATGAGCTTATTAACTGCCACATTTTTAATTTTAGCTGTTGCAACATTTATTATTGCAGCGACAACAGGTCCGGAAGAAATTAAATATACCCCAAAAATGGGAACGGTAACTTTTAATCATACCGCCCACCAGGGACAAACCGATTGTGCAACTTGTCATCACACCGGAGACTATGCTCAGTGTAAAAGTTGCCATGGAGTTGATTCAACCGCACCTAAAGCCAAAGAGGCCTATCACAAAATGTGTAAGAACTGCCACAAAGAACTTAAAAAAGGGCCAACCAAGTGCAAGGAATGTCATATCAAATAGTCATATAAAAGTTTTCGGTTCCACAAAAGGTGAGATCCTCTATTAGAGCCTCACCTTTTTGTTATATAATTACCCTGAAAAGATAACGCGTTGGACAATAACAATGTCTCTTTATTAGTTTTTATTTTTTAGTTGACTCTAATTTTTTATTCACATATAATAACCATACGGTTAGAAGATTTTACAAGAAAGACTTTGGCCCCACGTTCATCCTCCTGACGTGGGGCTATTTTTATCCAATCCCGCTACCTCCCCTTAAATACCTTCAGAAGATGAGGAACCAGTTGCTTCTTACGCGACAGAACCCCCTTTAATCGATAGATATTTTCTGCTTCCTGCGGGTATCCAATAACAAACGGCAACTCACTTGGCCCAGCTGTCAATAAAAGACTGTTCTCCAGTACAATATCTGTGACCAGCAACGCTGCCAACTCGTAACCTTTCTCTTTTTTAACTCTTTGCAATTCAGCCATTAATTCATCCTGACGCTTGTAAAAAGTATGAAAATTAACCACCTCAACCTGTCCCAAGCCGAGGAGATAATCACCGACAGGATACTCTTTGAAATCGGTAAGAATCAATTTTCGCGCCGGAGCACCGCTGGCCATAGGACTTCCGGCAGCAAATAACTGTGACCCGAACTCCTGATGATCCAGCCCGGATAGTTTTTCCAACCAGGGAACCAATTGACGATCCACATCGGTGGTGGTGGGAGATTTCAAAATAATGGTATCAGAAAGCAATCCGGCCAGCAGTAATCCGGCAATTTTTCGTTCTGGATTTATTCCGGCCTGTTGATAGAGGGTCGACACTAAAGAACAGGTGCTTCCCAATGGCTGATTTATGAATCTGATTGGCAGATCAGTGTGAAAGTTTCCGAGACGATGATGATCAATAACCTCTATAATTTCAACTTTATCAGCTCCGGGAACTGCCTGCGACAATTCATTGTGATCAACCAGAATCAATCTGACTGGTGATTTTTTCAATAAGTGACTTTTGGTCACGATACCTTCGAGCTGACCACCGGGAGAACAAACAATGGCTCCTGACTGTTTTCCATAGGTCAATTTCAAGCGGAGATCTTCAATTAAATCATTCGGCTTGGCGACCAGAAAATCAGTGTCGGCCAGAAGTCCAACAGGGGATGCCATCCGCGTTAACCAGACACAGTTTGCCGTATCAAAATGACTGACCAGAATTGACACATTATTCTTACGGGCATTTACCAGTAACTCTTCAGCGACCGGTGTTCCCCCGGAGATGATCAGCAAACGGACCCCGGCAGCAACCGCAAGACGTTGAATTCCAGGTCGATCACCGGTAATAAGAATAGTTTTCCCCGGGACAATTTCCTCGACCCAGCGACTGAAACTTGCCTCTTTTCTCGCACCGACATGAAGATCAAGTTCTTCCAGTTGCTCCGGATTTGACAGATGCTGTGAAGTGGCACCAAGGCAACTCTGGATGGAACTGATCGAAGCACGGATACGACGTAATTTTTCTGGTTCTGCCGGCACTAAAAAATGCTCTGTGAGTTGCTTCAACAACAACAGCCCTTTTGCCTGACGATTATCGTCAATCACCGGAAGCATACGGATCCCGTGTTGATGATAGAGTTCTATCGCTCGGGACACAGGTGCAGATTGGTGAATTGAGATCACCTCTTCAGTGACAACATCCTTGATTCGTGGATGAACATCGGTAAGCAGTTGTGGGACTTCAACCTCTAAATGATCCAGGACAAATTGAGTCTGATAATTGATAGTTCCAGCTCTGGCGGGTCTGACCCCTGACATTCCCTGTTGACGACGCAGTTCAGCATAGGCAATTGCGCTGCAGATTGAGTCTGAATCCGGGTTTCGATGGCCGATTACAAAAGTTTTGTTTGGTTCCTGCACGGTATCTCTCCTTGTTTATGGCAAGCATAATTTATCGGGCAGAACTTTTCCCAGGAGCATGTCGGGCTTTGCAGATCGTAACGAGAAATCGTTTGGTCGAGGGGATATTTTAATCCATTTATTAATAAAAATCTTACTGAAAATAACAGTTCTTGACGAAAAAGATTCTTACCTTTAATATTCATATATTCAAAATATTACTAAGGAGTTCAATATGACCGAAGCAGATGGAAATTTACCTTTTGAACCTGACCAGAGTTGTATCCGCGAATCGGAAATCCTGAAAGTTCTCGGTCATCCAATTCGTCTGAAGATAGTTGCCGGTCTGATGACTGAATCCTGCAATGTGAAAAAAATATGGGAATGTCTTGCACTTCCTCAAGCAACTGTTTCCCAACATCTTGCACTGCTGAAGAATAAAAACATTATCAGCGGACGCCGAGAAGGGGTTGAAGTTTATTATCAGGTCACATCACCAGAAGCGATTCGGATTGTCGATGCTATTTTCGGGGACTCTTTTTGTTGTCATTAATTGTTTCCTCAATATCAACAAAAAAACGGCCGCCCTATTAAAGGACGGCCGTTTTTATATTGATTTAAGGGAGTTTACTTACCGGCACGGATTGCTGCCACGGTTTTCCCTCTGATTCCCCAATTTTCTGCCGAAGTTTCCTCGATAATAACATGAGTTGCCTCAGGATTCTTTCCTAAAACCTCCTTCATAACAACGGTAATCCGATCCATCAGCTCTTCTTTTTTCTCAGCACTGATCCCTTCAACTGCACGTACAGTCACTACAGGCATTTTACAGACTCCTTTCAAAACATGTTCAAATGATTTGTTTAAGTATAGCTTGATAATGAAAAAATCAATAGTCAAATTATTCTTTATCTACAACAGTGACCCATTCTTGTTTCTTTCAGCGGGTACCTTTCTCAAACCGATAGTGCAATATATTTAGCCCGTCATCCAGATTTTTCTCAGGAAAACCATCATCCGGATAATAAATTTTCAACAACTGAGCATTAGGACAGGATTGTCCAACCAATTGCTGAATAACTTGAGGAGCTAAGTGTGGACTACTGAGACAAATCAGTATCTCCCCACCGGGGCTCAGTAATGGAGGTATTTTTTGCACTAATCTCGGCCAATCCCGTTGTGGTTGAAAACTCTGTCCCTGTGCATCAGGAGGGTCACAAATAATCAGATCAAACGGTGCCAACTTACGTAACCTGCTGAAGCTACGAAACACCTCCAATGGTAGAAAGCTTGCTTCTCGCAAATCCAGGTTATTGAGTTGATGATTGAGTCGACCCAGTTGGAGAGCTCCTCTGTTCATATCCAGGTTCACCACCCGGGTTGCGCCGGATGCGATAGCGACCACAGAAAAGCTGCAACTATAGGAAAAAAGGTTGAG
>JAUVCS010000064.1 GCA_030590745.1 Desulfuromusa sp. | reverse complement strand
CCCTTACAGTTTCTTCCCCAGTCCCTGTTCTAGAGCCTTTTCGTAGATCAGACCCGCGATACAGACATCCAGTAGGGCCATCCCGACCGATTTGAAGATAGTCGTCTCTCCCGAGAAGTCAGTCTCGCTTCTCTTGCCCATTAAAAATTGCCCAAGAGGTCTGACCTGCTCGTGGCTAATCCAGCCCTCTGAGAGCGGTATAACAAGATCACCTGACTCTTCGGTGGCGTATTCGGTATCAACATATATATGATTTGCCAAGCGAAAAAGGGCTTCGGGAAATTCCCGCATAGTCGGCTTGTACGAGCCGATGCCAATGAAATGCCGCCCATTGAGAAGTTCCTCGTTATTCGGCAGGACGGGATCTGGGGAATTAGTGGCGGTTATAACCACCTGAGAGGACTCCAGCAGGGACTCGATCGATGCCGCTGCACGGATCCGGATCTCAGGAAGTTCAACAGTGAGTTTCTCGACCAACAGCGCCACATTTTTTTCATTTCGGCTCAACACCTGAATTTCCTTAAGCGGACGGGCAGAAGCTGCAAAGAGCGCCTGATTAAACCCCTGAACTCCCGTTCCGACGATTCCGAGTCGCTCAGTATTTTGTGGGCAAGTGTGCCGGATTCCTACCCCACCAACGGCTCCGGTCCTGAGCGCCGTTAGCGTTTGACCGTCAAGAATGGCAAGAATTTCACCTGTGTCAGCGCTATTGAGCATCATAATCGCAGCAACCGAGGGAAGGTTTTGTTTTGCGTTTTCGGGAAAGACCGTTACCAGTTTGGTGCCGTAAAAACTCTCCGTCAAGCAAGGCATAAGGAGCAAGGTATTATCCCCGCTATCCAAGTGAATGCGCTGAGGCATGGTAAATCCACCGACCTCCTGCAGGCACAGCGCTTGTTCGATACCATCAAGAAGTTCTCCTCTAGAGACCGCCTGATGGATATTTTCTTTACTCAGGTAGAGCATTGTAATCTTTCTTTCACTTTGCTAATCTTTCGGAAAGATAAAAGGGGGCTGCAAGACGTACAAAAATACGATTTCACAGCCCCCGATTTGGCGATCATGTTGAGGAGGGTAATCCTCCGGCTGTAAATCACCCCGAGAGGTTCAAACATATCCCTGATAAGGACGTTGCTCCAGGGCAGAGAAGACATGGTTAATCATCGTGTTAAAGTCAAAAACTGGCAACCCAACCGCCTCTTGTACAGCAAATGCGTAGGGAGGCATATTGGAGCATTCGAGCAGGATTGCCTTGATAGAAGGATCACTGGCAACCAACTTTCTGGCCTGTCCCACGATCTCCTCTCTAGCAATATCAGTATCCAACACTCCGGTTTCGGTTATAAAAGCACCATAGAAGTTTTCCGTATCCTCCATCCCTAGAACCACCACCGTTGACTCATCTATCCCGGCAGCACGGAAGTGTCTATCGGTCAGATTCTGACCCTGTGCGGTCAGAATTCCAACCTTTTCCCGCTTACGCAACATCCTGTGGATGAATGGCACCTGCAAAATACTGGATAGCATGACTGGTACCGGCAGAGCCTCAGCCAGCTGTTCCTGAAATAAGGCCATGAATCCACAGTCACTGGTTATCGCCCGAGCCCCTTGCTGAACAAGTTCTAGTCCAGCCTCAATAAACGGTTGCGCCAGCTCCGGGTCGCGCTCAAAAATCAGGCGGTGCGAGGATGCTGCCTTAACGGTTTTATAAATAACCGGAAAGGGATAGGACGTTGCATTTGCCACATCTCCAGGTGCGAGAGGCAGCATCGCGTCTAAAAGCAGAATGCCGATCGCTTGCCCGGCACTGTATTGACCTTTTCGAGCGCAGTAAATCATATTGTCCATAACCTCTTGATTTAGATTTAGTCGAGGGTTGAAGCCGTCGGTACAGCCCTTTTAGGGAGGCTGGCTGTACCGACGCGCTTAGGTGGTTATTTGATATTCAGAGTCTTTTTATAATCTTCCGCAGAGATCGTTACAAAGCTGAAAATTTCAGCATCACCATGTTTATCAAAGGTGTACAGAGAGCTGAAGATCCCTCCTTTAACTTCCACATCTCGAATCCCTTTGATGAACTCTTCGCGCGTGGTTGCACCATTTTCAATAATTTTTCTGGTTACCTGAACAGCGTCATAGCCGAAAACTGCAGCCGTTGGTGCGATTTTATCGCCGGTTCTCTTTTCATACTCGGTATTCAAATACTGTGCTTGAGGCGTGGTCTGATCAATGTCACCACTGATCACCAGGTTGACATTGCGGACATCACCGGCCAGTTCAAAAAATTTGGGGTCGGTCATCGCATCAACCGTAACAATCGGAATCTCCCAACCCATTTCGCGGGCTTGTCGGACAATCAGACCGCCTTCGTTGTAGGTGACAAACAGTACCAGAACATCCGGATTGGCACTCTTGGCTCGGGTTAAAACTGACTTAAAATCAACATCCTGCCCGGCGGTAATGACATCCTGTGAAACGGTTTTCACGCCATACTTGCTTTCTACCTCAAGCAGACCATTGTACAGCTGTTGTCCGTAGTCCTGATTTTCTGAAATGACCGCCGCAGTCTTCTTGCCCATCTCTTGGCCGATACACTTGGCGATTGCGTCGGCGATGGTTTTGGTGGTAAATGGCAGCCTGGCAATGTTATCAAATCCCTGAGCAGTGATCGAACTGGCATTCGAATAGGTGATAACATTCCCGATGCGATACCGGTTAAAAACAGGGCTGGCGGCCAAAGCCGAAGAACTCATGGTCGGCCCCATCACGGTCAGGTAATCTCCGGCAGAGATCTTCTTGGCAACGTTTGCGGCCTCACGTGCATCACCTCTATCGTCATAAAAGTCGAGTTCAAGCTTGTAACCTTTTAACGGTCCGGCTTGAATGCCGCCCATATTATTGATTTGTGCTACGGCGATCTCTTGGCCAACCTTGTCGCCAGCACCATAATTGCCGTATTTTCCGGTGACCGCATCAAACCCGGCCAGCTTAATGACCTTGGTCTTATGATCAACACCCTCTCCGGCAAAACTGATTGAGGTGAGCAAAAACATACAACAGGCCACTACCGCACACATTCCAGCAAACTTCCGCATCGTAGATCTCCCTTTATTTCAAATCAATGAACAGGGTACAATTACCCTTTTGATTCCCTTGCAAACTTATTTTTGCTGGGGAGTTTCATCGTTAAATCTGTCCACAGGACAGTATTTTTCTTTAACTGTTCTTTATATCAAATAGTCATTACACTGCTTCACCGAGGTAACATTTGATCACTTCAGTTGATTCCTTTAATTCCTCTGACCGGCCACTTATTGCAACAACACCGCACTCCAGCACATAGGCTCGAGTTGCAATTTGCAGTGTCTTGTGGACATTCTGCTCAACCAGTAATATAGAGGTGCCCGCATCATTCAATTCTTTAACAATATTGTAAATTTCCTGAACCAGAATTGGAGCCAACCCCATAGCGGGTTCATCAAGCAGAAGTAATGATGGCCGGGACATTAAACCTCTTGCAATGGCCAACATCTGCTGCTCTCCACCGCTAAGTGTTCCTGCTTTCTGGTTGCGCCGCTGACCCAAAATAGGGAAGGTCTCAAAAAAACGCGCGATGTCTTTTTTTACCCCATCTTTATCCTTGCGGGTAAAAGCGCCCATTTCCAGATTTGTCATAACCGTTGCCATCGGGAATACCCGCCGCCCTTCAGGAACATGGGACATGCCAGCAATCACAATCTGATCCGGACGAAGTCCGTTAAGGGGTCTCCCCATAAAGGTGACACTGCCACTGGTCGGCTTTAACATCCCTGATATGATTTTTAAAAAAGTACTCTTTCCCGCCCCATTTGCCCCGAGTAAGGCGACGATTTCACCTTCCTTAATGTTCAAAGAAACCCCGTGGAGGGCTTTGATTTTTCCATATTGAGCGTGGATATCATCGACTACTAACATCACTCTACCTCCTGTTCGCCGAGATAAACCTTCTGTACTTCCAAATCGTTTCGGATCTCCGCAGGAGTCCCTTCTCGAAACTTGGCTCCTTCTGTCATTACAATGATCCGATCACTTACCGCCATCATAAAACGCATGTTATGCTCAATAACGACAATCGTTTGTCCTTCATCACGCAGTTTTTTTACAAAATCAGCGAGAGTGTCCATTTCAGCTGAGTTCATCCCGGCGCATGGTTCATCCAGAATCAGCAGCTCTGGATCAGAGGCCAGTGCCCGACAAATTTCCAGAATTCTCTGCTCGCCATAAGACAAGTTTTTTGCCAGGGATTCTTTTTTCTCTTCAAGACCGACATTCTTCAGCAAAACAATCACTTTCTCATAAGCTTGATGCTCAATCCGTTTGGATCTAAATGGACGTAAGAAGATGTGGTGAAATGGGTTGTCAATTCTACAGTGAGCACCGATCATGACATTTTCTAACACACTGATATTAGAGAAAACCCTGAGGTTCTGGAAAGTTCTAGAAATTCCATGCTTGGCAATTTTGTAAGCAGGCAGGCCGGTGATTTCTTTCCCCTTGAAATGAACTTGACCACTGCTAGGTTTATAAATCCCCGTCAACGCATTGATGAAACTCGTTTTCCCTGCGCCATTTGGGCCGATGATCCCGACAATTTCATTTTTATTAACAGTCATACTGATCTGGTTAACTGCAATCAAGCCACCGAACTGTTTTGTGATATCTCTTGTATCTAAAATTGGCACTGTATATCTCCCATTCTTAACTTTTAAAGGAAGAGGATCCAAAGATTCCCTGGGGGCGGAGAAGCAATACCAGAATCATGATGAGCCCGATAATTAACATTCTGTATTCTGCGGTACTCCGGAAGACCTCAGTAGCAACCGTCAGAACAACTACGCCAGCTAAAGGGGCAAGCAGGTTCCTTCCCATGCCACCGACAATAACCATGATGATCATCAAACAGGACTCTTCCAAACGGAAGTTAGAGGGTGTCACTACCGTTTGATAGACGGCTAAAAAACTCCCAGCCATCCCTGCGAAAAGGCAGCCAATACTGAAGGCCATAATTTTATATAGGGAGGTGTTGATTCCCATCGTATCCGCAGCCAGCTCATCCTCTCGAATAGCAATAAAGGCTCGTCCATAGCGGGTGTCTGTAATCGCCTTGAGAGTCAGGTAGGTAAA
The DNA here is from genome assembly GCA_030590745.1 of Desulfuromusa sp. Lineage (GTDB taxonomy): Bacteria > Desulfobacterota > Desulfuromonadia > Desulfuromonadales > Geopsychrobacteraceae > Desulfuromusa. The sequence continues at coordinate 893 of JAUVCS010000064.1, read as the reverse complement.
TATGAGGATCCCAAGACCGAGATAATAGAAGTGCGTTTCTGTGACTATTGGTATGCCAAAAATCTTCGGCATCGGGATTCTAACAATCCCCATCGCTCCCCGCGTGAACTCAATCCAAGCAGTTGCTACCAAGCGAAAAATTTCCCCGAAGGCCAGTGTTATTAAGCAGAAGTAATCTCCTCTGACTTTTCGTGTTGGTAGCGCGATCACGATACCTGCCAGCATGGCCAAAACTGCAGAAGCAAAGAAAGCTGAGAGAAAGCCAAAGCCATACCTTGTCATTAGTATCGCGGTTGTGTAGGCTCCGATCCCGAAAAAAGCAGCATGACCCAGAGACAGCAGACCGGTGAACCCGAGGATCAGGTTCAATCCCATGCAGAGAATTGAATAAATAATCATCATATTCAGGATGCTGAGGATATAGATATCAGTGACAAACTTTGGTACCAACAACAGGCAAACAGTCAACCCGCCTAGTAGTAGCCATTTTCCTTGTTTTGATTCGAAAAAACCTGTCAACATTGGTGCATTTCTCCTTCAAATATTGATTAATGCTTCCATCTTTCGCTCAGCAATTACATTAAACTTTTGCCTGATCGCTACTTCCAAGAATCCCGGTCGGTTTGACTAACAGCATTATAATCAATAGTGAATACATAAGTGGATCACGATAAGCACTGGAGATATAGACACCGATTAAATTCTCAGATAACCCAAGAATCATTCCGCCTAACAATGCCCCACCCAGGCTACCGATACCTCCGATAACAGCCGCCGTAAAGGCAATGAGAGTCCCTCGGAAACCCATTCCCAAGGAAACAGCATTATAGGCACTAGAATAGAGAACTCCGCCAACAACACCCAGCATCCCGCCCATAAAATAAACAGAAGAA
>JAUVCS010000058.1 GCA_030590745.1 Desulfuromusa sp. | reverse complement strand
TGTATCTGCTGCCAGTGTCTGTTTGACACAGTTCAACAGGTTGCAGAAAAGTACCGTCTGGATCTGTCAGAACTACTGGCAAAATTAAATTCTGCTGCTATTGATTGAAAGTGATGAGATAGTCTCCTAGGAGGCTGTCGGGCTATACGGACTGAAGCGAAAATTCGGAGATTTGAGAACAGTTTTTAGCTCGTTTGCAGGCTCATAGCCATAGCTATGGGGCAAAAAGGAGCTAAAAAATGAGCCAGACAAACGGATTTGCAGCCAGTTCATGGAGAGTCCGACAGTCTCCTAGGGAAAAGTTGGCACAATCCCTAACCCAAGAGACTCATCGAAACCACAAATTATATTCATGTTCTGCACGGCTTGCCCGGCTGCCCCCTTAACCAGATTATCAATGGCTGTCACGACAATCACCCGTCCGGTATGCTGATCACTGACCAGCCCTATATCACAGAAGTTCGTCCCTCTCACATAGGCAATATTTGGCAATTGCCCACCCGGCATCACCCGAATAAAATGTTCATCGGCATAATGTTGTTGAAACAGTGCAATCAGTTCTTCGGTAGACTTATCCTCAAGCAAATCAGCATAACAGGTCGAAAGGATACCACGGTTGACCGGGAGCAGATGGGGGGTGAAATTAAGCCTGATAGCACAACCAGCCAATCCGGTCAGCTCTTGCTCAATTTCTGGAGTATGCCGATGACTGGCGATCCCATAAGCCTTGAAACCTTCGTTCGCCTCACAGAAAAGACTCCCAAGTTTAACTCCACGCCCGGCGCCACTCACCCCGGATTTACTATCCACAATCAGACTCTTCGGATCGATCAAGTGTTTTTCCAGCAAGGGGGCCAGGCCAAGAATAACACTGGTCGGATAGCAACCGGGATTGGCAACCAAACGGGCAGAGCGAAGCTGCTCACGGTAGAGTTCCGGCAGCCCATAAACGGCTTCAGCAAACAGCTCAGGGCTACTATGGACCTGGTACCACTGTTCATAAACATCCTGGTCTTTCAACCGATAATCTGCTGAGAGGTCAACAACTTTACAACCAGCAGCAAGAAAACCTGGAACAACCTCCATGGCTGTTTTGTGTGGCAATGCGGTAAAAACAAGATCGGCATGTTTGGCAATTGCAGCGATATCAAGGGGCTCACATGGCAGCTCACAAAAACCGCTTAATGATGGAAAGACCTGATTAATCGGAAGCCCTTCATGCTGCCGTGACGTCACACAGCAGATTTCAATTTCTGGATGGCCAACCAGAATCCGTAACAGCTCAACACCGGTGTACCCACTGGCTCCAACAACAGCTACTTTCAACATAGAGATCTCCACATTTGATACAGATTACAATCTAAACGGTATATACAAAAAAAGGGAAACCCTGGAGGGTTTCCCTTTTTCTTTTCGCATCCAGCAGATAATTGCCAATAGGAAATTAACGCTTGGAGAACTGGAAACTCTTACGGGCACCTGCACGTCCGTATTTCTTACGCTCTTTAATACGACTGTCGCGGGTAATAAAACCAGCCTGTTTCAGAGTTGCACGTAATTCCGGGTTAACTTCCAGAAGTGCCTTGGTAATGCCGTGCTTAATTGCACCGGCCTGACCAGAGATACCACCTCCAGAAACATTAACTGAAATATCAAACTTACCCATATTATCAGTCAGCTCTAACGGTTGACGAATAACCATTTTGGACGTTTCACGACCAAAGAAAACATCAACAGGACGCTTATTGATAACAATTTCACCGGTGCCGGGTTTCATCCAGACACGGGCAATTGAGGTTTTTCTTTTGCCGGTTGCATAAATTTTCTGCTCAGCCATCTAGCTATCTCCCAGTATTATAACTTTAACTTCAGTTCTTTAGGTTGCTGTGCGGCATGAGGATGTTCACTACCGGCATAAACCTTGAGTTTACGAAACATTTTACGACCCAATTTATTCTTTGGCAGCATACCTTTGACCGCTGTTTCAACCAACATTTCCGGCTTTTTTTCCAACAGTTTTTCGGCGCTGATCTCTTTAATGCCACCTTGCCAGCCGGTATGATGATAGTAGATCTTATCTGCCATCTTGTTTCCGGTCAGCTTTATTTTATCGGCATTAAGGACAACAACAAAGTCTCCGGTATCAACACTCGGAGTATAAATTGGCTTATGTTTACCACGTAAAACACGAGCTATTTCAGTTGCAGCACGACCGAGAACAACATCCTCCAGATCGACAACATACCAATCTCTAACAATATCCTGCTCTTTAGCGACTAGAGTACTCATCGCATTCCTCTCTGAACTTATGACTTAAAGGGTTGTGGGGCTCACAAAGCGGTAAACCTATCTGAGTCGCCCGCACCTGTCAAGATAATTCTTCAATCTGCTGCTGCTTTATTTTAATTCTCCACCCATCCCGGCGGCGGCTAAAACCACACCTCCATCAAGCAGAGTCCATGGGCTGGAGCAGTCAGCGCTGTAGCCTCAGATCCGGTCTCTTCCAGTAGTCGCTGAATCTCCGTAACTGGTCTTTTACCACGTCCAATTTGGACCAGGGTGCCGACCATCATCCTGATCATGTTTCTCAGAAAACCACTGCCACGAATATCGATGTGCAGCAGTGAACCCTCCTCACTGAAATCAATCGAGTAAATTTCCCGAATCGTGGTCTTTGCAGAACAGCCACTGGTACGAAACAGAGCAAAATCATGTTGACCAATAAAATTTTGGGCCGCTTGCTGCATTTTTTCCAGATCAACGGGTTTCTTCACCAGCCAGCTGTTTTTCCTCTCCAGCGGTGAGCGAATCTGATCACGCAATATAGTATAGCGATAATGCTTGCCCCGGGCAGAAAACCGGGCATGAAATTGATCATCAACCAGTTCCACATGTCGAACCGCAATATCGTCGGGGAGAAACCGGTTCACCCCTTCCCGCCAGGCACTTAATGGTAACTCTCTCTCAGTCGTCAGATGACAAACCATCCCCCGTGCATGGACACCGGAATCGGTCCGACCAGCGGAGTAGACCGTATGGATAATTCCGGTTAATTGCTGCAACGCTTGCTCTAACCGTTGTTGCACAGAAATACCATTTGGTTGATATTGCCAGCCGACGTAATTTGTTCCGTCATAGGCAATAATCAGCTTGATTCTAGCCATTCGAACCTGCCACCATTCTTACATGAATAACAGACAGGGAGCCACAAAGCTCCCCGTCTTTTATCAAATACCATTCTATCCAAACAGCAAATCAGCAACCCAATTTATTAATAATTGCATCACCCATTGCCGCAGTATCAACCTTCTTCTCGCCAGCACCATTCTGATAGATATCACCAGTACGATAACCATCGTTCAAGACATCTTCAACTGCAGAATTAATTGCATCAGCAGCCTCAAGCATGCCAAAGGAATAACGCAACATCATCGAAGTAGAGAGAATCTGTGCAATCGGATTGGCAATTCCCTGTCCAGCAATATCAGGGGCACTGCCACCTGATGGTTCATACATCCCAAAAGTTCCTTCTGCCAGTGACGCAGAGGGCAACATCCCGAGCGACCCGGTCAACATGGCTGCCTCATCAGAAATGATATCCCCGAACATATTTCCACACAGCATAACATCAAACTGTTTTGGCCAGCGAACCAGTTGCATTGCCGCATTATCAACATACATGTGGGAAAGTTCTACATCAGGATACTCTTTGGCAACACGCTCAACAACTTCGCGCCAGAGCACCGATGTTGAAAGAACATTGGCTTTATCGATTGAACAAACCCTCTTATCCCGTTTGCGAGCCGCTGCAAAGGCAACGTGGGTGATCTTCTCAACTTCGGCAACCGAATACTTCATCGTGTCAAAACCGGTACGTTCTCCCCCTTCCCCTTCAATCCCCTTCGGCGAAGCAAAGTAGATTCCACCAGTTAATTCACGCACCACCAGAATATCAAAGCCCCCTTCAATCACACTCTCCTTCAAACTGGAAGCGCCAGTTAACGCCGGAAATATAATCGCCGGTCGCAGGTTACAGAACAGCCCGAAAATCTTCCGCAGAGGGAGTAATGCACCCCGTTCCGGTTGCTCATCGGGGGGTAAACTTTCCCACTTGGGGCCACCGACACTACCAAACAAAATCGCGTCAGACTCCTTACAGATGGCAACGGTTTTATCGGGCAGCGCCCTTCCCTCTTTATCGATGCCGGCTCCGCCGACATTTGCCATTGTCCGTTCAAAACTGACAGCGTATTTTTTTTCGACAGCATCAAGAACCTTGAGGGCTTCTACCATCACTTCGGGGCCGATTCCATCACCAGGCAAAACGGCAATTTTAAATTTTTTCGACATAGTAATTTTCTCCCAGATAAAATAAAATGCCCAGCGTCTCCAGAGGGCAAAAACGGCTAAACTATAGAAAAAGGGACTTTTTTTGTCAAACCATTTCTTGGCTCTAAAACAATCACCACGTCCCTGTTTGGTGATAGATAACAAGTTGTGTTAGAGTTCAAATCCAACAAAAAAAACAACCACAACCCAAATCAAATTATTAAACAGGAGGATTTTGTGCGTCCAGCTCTATTTTTATTATTGATTATCTTATTCAATGCAATGCCGGTATGCGCCGCCAATGACGGTTCTAACGCAGCCGGGCAACAATTAACCAAAGATGATGCCATAGAGGCCTTAAAGGGGATACAAGGTGAAGTCCTGACAATTGAGCCAGCAGAGATACCCGGTCTTTATCTCCTCTCAATGAGAATGCAGGGGAGAACAGTTCCAATTTACCTGGACAGCACGGGTTCATACCTGTTCACTGGAAATGTTATCCGCCTTAAAGATCGCAAAAACTTGACTGAAATACATTACCAGCGACTCAATCCCGTTGATGTCTCAGCTATTCCACTGGATGATGCACTCCTTGTCGGGAGTCCTGAGGCAACTCAACAGATCATTGTTTTTACCGACCCCCATTGCCCTTACTGTAGCAAACTTCACAAAGTTCTGCATGAGGCCGTTAAGGAGAATCCGGATCTGGCTTTTTACAGCAAACTGATTCCTCTTAAGGCCAGCTCACGCCAGGCCACTCAAACAATTCTATGTAATAAATCGATGGAGCAATTGGAACAGGCTTTTTCTGGAAAATCATTACCGGAACCGAATTGCGAAACAGACATTATTGAAAAGAATAAGGAGCTTGCCCAGCAGCTGGGGATTCATGGAACTCCTACCCTTATCTTACCCAATGGACAAATCGCCCCTGGATACAAACCACTGGACGAACTCCTCAAGCTGATTGAAGAGAGCAAACCGATCACTCAATAGTCAAAAAAGAGCCGATGTCATTCACGACACCGGCTCTTTTTTTGTTTGACCAGAAGCCCCCTCACCCGCCCGCTGGGCACCTCCTCCCTCAGGGAGAAGGATCGTATCTTATGCTACCGCAACTGCTCCAGATCACGGATAGCCCCCCGCGCTGCACTGGTTGTTGTTGCTGCGTAAGCCTGTAAAGCACGACTGACCTGACGCTGACGAAGTGCCGGTTTCCATGCCATCTTACCCTTTGCGACCATCGCCTCTTCTCGCTGTTGCAAAACAGCATCAGCAACCTGCATAACAATCTTACGGGCGGGAATATCAATAGCAACCAGATCACCCTCCTCCAGCAGTGCAATTGTCCCCCCCTCAGCGGCTTCCGGAGACACATGACCAATCGACAATCCTGAAGTTCCCCCGGAAAAACGCCCATCGGTAATCAATGCACAGGCCTTCCCCAGTCCCTTTGACTTCAAGTAGCTGGTGGGATAGAGCATCTCCTGCATCCCCGGGCCACCCTTGGGTCCTTCATAGCGAATCACCACAACATCGCCAGGTTGCACCTTATCACCAAGAATTCCGTCAATCGCATCCTCCTGACTCTCATAAATACGAGCCGGACCGGTAAAAGTGAGATTTGCTTCGTCTACACCGGCCGTTTTGACAATACAGCCATCAAGGGCAAGATTCCCATAAAGCACCGCCAGACCACCATCCTGACTGTAGGCATTTTCCTGAGAGCGGATACACCCTTTTTCACGATCCAGATCAAGGGCAGAGAAGCGTTTACTCTGGGCAAAAGCTTCAAGGCAGCGTTCTCCACCCGGAGCAGCACGATAAAATTGTTGAACATCGGCGGCATCAGTACGC
>JAUVCS010000278.1 GCA_030590745.1 Desulfuromusa sp. | reverse complement strand
CCCCCATCCGGTGAATACGATTGCGAGACATCCGGTAGAGAACTTCAAACAGGGTATCATCTTCACGGACTGAGATAACCGGGGTCGTCATCACTGCGTTGACTTTGGTCACTAAGGGACCCAGCCCACCGGCAATCACCTTGTTGCGCAGATCACGATCGGTCATAATGCCGACCGGCTGATTGTCATCATCGCAGGCAATCAGGCTGGAAATTCCTTTGGCCCGCATAATTTCAGCAGCAACCATCACGGTGTCATTGATATTGCAGGTAATTATTTCACGACGACAATAGTCTTTGACAGGTAGAAAAAAAGTTGCTTCTTCTGACATGTTCAACTCCCTTGGCTGGTTTTGGTGGTAGGTGGAATTTTACACTTATGCCTGAACCTGTCAATTATTTCCCCACTAAAGATCTCAACTACCTGAAAAAACAGTGGCACAGGGGATTCTAAGATCATCGAGAATCGCCCGGACAGGGGGCTATATATGGAAAAAATCGGTCAGAAAATCGGCAATAACAGCAGGATTGTTCAGATCGAGAACTGGAATATCCAAATCGAGTTGGCAGTCACTGGCAACGGCAATATAGCTTGGATCATAACCATCGGAGCAGCACAGTAACGGTTCATGGGGTTCCTGACGCACAACTTCTATCTTTGGCAGATCTCCCCGTTTATGCCCCTCCACCAGGACAATATCAACGTTTTGAAAATAATCGCTGAGGAGCTGGTTAAAATCGGGTTGCTCTGAGTGGGTCTGAACAAATGCCAGCTTTGTTGCGGCACAGATCAGGGTCGCTTCGGCACCGGCAGCCGCCATTCGGTAACTGTCTTTACCCGGTTGATCAATATCAAATTGATGTGAGACCGCTTTAAATGCCCCGACCCGGCAGCCCCGGGAACGCAACTCGGCAATCAATTTTTCCAACAGGGTGGTTTTTCCTGTTCCGGATTTTGCAACAAAGGAAACCGCCTTGATCTGCTCATCAGCTTTCATCGGTTGCCCCACTTGACATACATAGATAAATCCTTATATATAAGTAAAAACAAAAGGAGTTTTTATATGTTGAGAAAAATTATTCTGCTGATTATCGTTATCGTACCATTGGGTTGTTCACAGGAGCAACCGACCCAGATAGGAAACCAATTAACACCAGCGGCAACCGCGTCAAAAACAACTCAAAACAATTCTGAACTTGCAGAGCATTTGTTGGTCTTTTTTATCGATCCAAACGGCGGGCCGTGCCAGATGCAGGAAAATATTCTTGGTCAGATGTCGGCTGAACTGGATGGTAAAGTATTCATCCGGCCAGTGAAAACTACTGTTCAAGCAGACATGGATATTTTTTACGCGTACGGGATTCGGGCCCTACCGACAATTCTTTTAGCCGACTCTTCCGGCAAAGAGATTAAACGACTCCCGCCTGGGGTACACGCCGCAGAGACAATTCGCAACCTGCTGAACTATATTCCCGGGAGCTGATACGATGACACCGCTTGATTTGACGATCACAACGATGGCTATGACCGTGTTTGCCGGAATTGCCAGTATTGCATCACCCTGTGTCCTGCCAGTTGTTCCAATTATTGTTACGGGAACGGAAACCGATCATAAACATCGGCCTCTTCTGATTGTGTTGGGATTAAGTTTCAGTTTTATGGCAATGGGTTTGATAACTTCACTGTTTGGTGGAGCCATTGCCGGGGTGATGCCATTACTTGAAAATGCGGCGGGAATCCTCGTCATCGTATTTGGTGTTTTGATGTTGTTTGATGTCAACTTATTTAAAAA
>JAUVCS010000010.1 GCA_030590745.1 Desulfuromusa sp. | reverse complement strand
ATCAAGAAGCTGAAAGATGATCATCTGGATGCGGTGATTCTGGCAGCAGCGGGGATGCACCGGTTAGGATTTACTGATCAAATTGGTGAATATTTCGATCCAAAGGTCTGTTTGCCGGCAATTGGTCAGGGGGCATTGGGTTTGGAAAGCCGGTTAGATGATGATGCGACCAATGATCTGATCGATTTTTTCAACCATCCGCCAACCTCCTACGCGGTCACTGCAGAACGAGCTGTGCTGGCAACCCTCGAAGGTGGTTGTCAGGTGCCGATTGCTGCTTTTGGAACCGTAAAGGGCGACCAGTTGGAATTAACCGGACTGGTATCTGATGTCTTGGGGCAAAAAATGTTGAAGGAAACTATGACCTGTCACGTTGATCAGGCGGTAGAAACCGGTGTGGCTTTGGCGAAAGTGTTGCTTTCTCAGGGGGCCGCTGAAATTCTCAATGAGGTTTATGGCTGCGATACGTTTAATACGGATGGGGATTAATTTTGACCGCAAAGTTGCCTCTAATCGACAAACGATTTCTGATCACCCGGCCACAGGCTCAAGCAGCTGATTTTGTCTCTCTGCTAGAACAACAGGGTGGGACAGCAATCTGTATTCCAACGATTGAAATTATTCCTCCGGAAAGTTGGGCTCCGCTGGATTTTGTACTGCGGGATCTGGATGAATTTGATATTTTGATTCTCACCTCAGTCAATGGTGTTGAAGCTCTCTTTGAGCGGATGCTTGAAACCAACCAGTATATTGGCACCTTGACTGATATCTTCGTTGTTGCTGTTGGTCCAAAAACGGCAAAAGCACTGGGGCAGAATTGTATCCGACCTGACTTGATTCCTGCCGATCATCGTGCTGAAGGGGTGGTTGCAGAACTTTTGAAATATGGAGTCAAAGGGAAGAGAATTCTCTATCCGCGTGCCGAGATTGCACGTCCCCTGATTATCGACAGTTTGCAGGCTGCCGGGGCAGAGGTGGTTGCACCGGTTGCTTATCGGACGATATTGCCGGAAGGAAGTGAGCCGAAAATCCGTAAGTTACTCTCCACTGATGATATCGATGCTGTCTGTTTCAGTTCCTCCTCAACTTTCAACAATCTGTCCGTTATGCTGGGTGATGATCTGAGGAAACTGCAAGGACAAACCAAGTTTTTTTCTATTGGTCCACAGACATCAGAGACGATTCGTAAGCATGGTTTTGAGGTTGATTTGGAGCCACAGAGTTGGACTTTGGATTCTTTGGTTTTGGCGATGGTAGATTATTATAAAAAGTAGAAATAACCACAGAGACACTGAGGTCCAGAGATAAACCAAAACCTACTGGTCTTCTCTGTGTCTCAGTGTCTCTGTGGTAAAAAGATTATCTTCCAACAGGAGTTCTATATGTATTTTCCCAATTATCGCCCTCGTCGTTTACGTCGTAATGAAAATATCCGTCGGATGGTGCGCGAAACCCATTTGCGCGTCGACGATCTGATCTACCCGATGTTCAGTGCCTTTGGTGAGAATATCAAAAAAGAGATCAGCTCGATGCCGGGAATCTATCAGCAGTCGATTGATAATATCGTTGTTGAAGCGAAGGAAGTGTATGACCTTGGAATCCCAGCGGTGGTTCTGTTTGGTATTCCGGAGGTGAAAGATGCCGTCGGCAGCGATGCCTATTGTGCCACCGGAATCATTCAGAATACCATCCGCGCGATTAAGGAAAATGTTCCAGAATTGACCGTTATTACCGATGTCTGTATGTGCGAATATACTGATCACGGCCATTGTGGACTGATCAAAGATGGTGATGTCGATAATGATTCGACCCTTGAGTTGCTTGCTGCCGAAGCCCTTTCCCACGCCCAGGCGGGTGCCGATATCGTTGCCCCTTCCGATATGATGGATGGTCGGGTTGCCGCAATTCGCGATATTCTGGACGAGAATGGTTTCGAGCATATTCCGGTGATGAGTTATGCGGTCAAATATGCCAGCGGTTACTATGGTCCGTTCCGTGAGGCGGCAGAAAGCACCCCTGAATTTGGTGATCGACGCAGTTATCAGATGGATCCAGCCAATCGTTTGGAGGCCCTCCGCGAAGCCAATCAAGATGTTGCTGAAGGCGCTGATTTTCTGATGGTCAAGCCGGCATTGGCCTATCTGGATGTGTTGCGTGAGTTGAAGGATAATTTTGACCTGCCACTGGTTGCCTACAATGTTTCCGGTGAGTACAGCATGGTCAAGGCTGCTGCAGAAAAAGGGTGGATTGATGGTGACCGGGTGATGATGGAAACCCTGCTCGGGATGAAACGGGCCGGAGCCGATCTGATCATTACCTATCATGCCAAAGAAGCTGCCGGATTATTGCAAGGTTAATCGTTGAACTGTTGTTGAATGGAGTAAAAGGGGCTATCAGAGATTGATAGTCCCTTCTTGTCTTGTCCTATGCCAGAATATTTTATTGATACATTAGCTAACGGTGTCCGTCTGGTTACCGTTCCCATGCCCCACCTCCATTCTGCCGAATTGGTTTGTTCGCTGGCAGTTGGCGGACGGTGTGAGGCTCCCGAGCTGTCAGGGATCTCCCATTTCTTGGAGCATATGATCTTTCGGGGAACCACTGAATATGCGACAAGTATCCAACTGGAACGTGCTTTTGAGGCGATTGGTGGCTCGGTTAATGCCTCGACCGATGCTGAGACAACCTGTTTTCATTCACGAATCCATCCCGACTTTCTGGCCGAAGGGGTTGCCCTTTTTGCTTCCATGTTACTCCGACCTAAATTCGATGAAATTGATACTGAACGACGGATTATTATGGAAGAGGCGCGAGATGATTTTAACGAGGATGGGATTCAGGTTAACCTTGATAATCTGATGATGGGTTTGCTTTGGCCAAACCACCCGCTGGGAGAATCGTTGATTGGTTCCTCTGAAACTTTGCAGGGAATTGATCGCGCAGTTCTGGAGGAATATTATCGCAGCTGGTATGTGCCGCAAAATCTGGTGATCTGTGCTTGTGGGCCCATTGTGCGGAGTGACTTTCATGCGTTGGTGGAACAGCAATTTGGTGGATGGTCAGTCGGAGAGATTCTTCCGATTTCGCCGGTTGCGGAGCAATTGCCCAATGCTACAGAGAGCTTTTGGGTTCAGGATTCGGACTCACAGATCAGTTTACAGCTGGCGTTTCGATTGCCAGGACGGCAGGATAAGCGGACTTTAGCGATTCGTTTGTTGCGGCGGATTTTATCCTCGGGTGGTGGTGCCCGTCTCTCTCTGCGGTTGCGTGAAGAGTTGGGATTGACCTACTCGGTTGAGGCGAATTGTTCACTGCTGGACGATACCGGTTACATGGCTATTGATCTCTCAGTTGCTCCGGAAAATTTATTAGCTGCCGTGACTGAATTACTCAAGGTCATGGTAGAGCTGCGTGAGCAGAAAATTCCAGCTGATGAATTGGCTGCGGTGGTGAAAAGTTATCAGTTTGATCTCGAATTTTCACGTGATCAGAGCGAGGCAATGGCGGTTCGTTATGGCTGGGGTTTGCAGGCTGATTATATTCGAACTCTTGAGCAGGATTGCCGGGAACTGCAATGTCTGACCCCAGAATACCTGCAGCAGGTCGCTGGCGAACTATTCTCCGAGAAAGGGATGAAGCTAGTGGTTGTTGGCCCCTGGTCTGAGGAAGATCGCCAGACTGTTGAGAAAAAGTTAGAAGGTGTTGGGTTGTGATTTGTCCCTCGCTCCTGTTTAATCGATTCGAACCGTTTTATAAAAGAAATTTTTGAAGCGGTAAAAGTTTTTCTTCTCTTCCGGTGATTCGTCTGCGGGGTCACAGGCACACAGCAACCGTGCCAACTTTGGCATATTGGTCGCCCCTTCTGCCCGGGCTTTTTCAATCAGTTTTATGACCACTTCACGGGTCAATTCCTGCTTTGCATAGGGCTGATAGATAGCCTCCCAAAAACTTTTCTGACCCGATAAAATCTGTCTCAACAGATTTCCTGCCAGTTGTTCAGCAAGAACAAGTTGCTCCGGTTCCAGCTTTTTAACCTCGTTACTTGTTTGTGGTTGGATTGCTCTTTTAATCTCATCAACATGGATTATTTTACTCTGACGAAACAGCATTGCCCGCAGGAGTATGCTGCGTAACTCTCTGATATTGCCGGTAAAATAATGTTCTTTGAGAAAGTTTTTTGCTTCAGCAGAGAGGCTTGGGTGCTCTTCTTGATCCTGCTCCGGCTGACGATAGACCTGAAACAGACGGCCGAGGAAGTGGACGGCAAGATCGGGGATATCTTCACGGCGCTGGTTGAGTGACGGGACTTCAATAATCAGTTCTGAGAGGCGATGGTATAGATCCTCACGAAAAGCTCCGGTTGAAATCAACTGGCGCAAATCACGGTTGGTTCCGGCTACCAGTAGAACTTGAGAATGTCGGGTAATATTTTCTCCCAGTCGGACAAATTCACCGCTATCCAGAAAGCGCAACAGTTGAACCTGAGTTTTTGGATCAGCGTCACCGATTTCATCAAGGAAGACGACCCCACCGTGAGCTTCTTCAAAAATCCCACGCCGGTCACTTTGTGCTCCGGTAAAAGCTCCCCGTTTGTGTCCAAACAGCTCCGAATAGGTCAATTCTCCACTGTAAGCGGCAATATTGGTCTTTTTGAGTGGCAGGACACCTTGGGTCGGTAGCATCTCCCGATAAATTTGATTGAGTTGGGTGAATAGATTGTTAAACAGGAATTCCTTTCCTGCACCAGTTTCACCAGTGATCAAAATTGAAGGTAAGCCAAGAAATTCTCCCTGATCAGGAACCCCCTGTTTTTTCCATTGGATAATCCGCTGGCAGAGGGGGGGGCTGATCGTCTGAATTGTGTCAATGACCTCCTGGGTCTTTGTTGAGTTACCAATAATATTGCCCAATCGGTATGAGGTAATATTGGGATCTTTGTAATCAACATCCTGGCGGAGTCGGTCAATTTCACTGGTCAGTTGCTCAAGTTTTTGGAGGATGGCCATGTGATGCCCGATCATCCGCTCGATAATCAACAGGATACGTCTGTGCTCATTGGTAAAGTAGTGTGGTTTCAAGCTGTCCAGGCAGATAACAGCCAGGACTTCACCATCATGAATGATCGGAACTGCAAGCTCACTGCGGATCGCCTCAGTAACCGGCTGGTAAAAACTATCGTTATTCTCTATGTCCAGGCTGTCAACCAGGATCTCCGCTTTTGCTGTGGTTGCAGCGAGACCCGAGAGGCTTCTTGCTTCGGCAGGAAGCTCCTGTCCCCCTATCCGGATGGGTGGGATGTGTTGTTTCAGCCAGTCCCGGCTTTTTGCCCCAATCAGGTTGCCCTGCATATCCTCAACCAGCAACCAGCGTTCACCTTCATGTTCGCGAACCAGAGCGATACTACCGGTGTCAGCTCCAATCAACTGTGTCGCTTTGGAGAGAACGCGGTGTAAGAATGGTTTCAGACGATCATTTGATTGCTGAAGCAGATCTCTGATTTCCGACAGAACTTGAACTTCAAGGTGCTCGTCACCAATCTCCTGAACAACCCGTTGAGCCATTTCGGCGTGGGCATCAAGAAGATCCCGTTCAAATGAGCTGAACTGATGGCGTTCTTTGGTGTAGTAATTAACCAGACAGATGACCCGTTGGGTTCGTTTGTCGTAGCGTGGAACCATATAGAGAGATTTCAGCCCCAACTCTTTGGTTAAGTAGGGTTTTTGCAACGTTTCTGCAGCGAGGTCAGAAATGTAAAGTGGAGCGAGAAGACTGTCGTCAACAATGACCCCGGCACGATCAATGAAGCGGGAAAGTAGCGACTCTCCAGGGCTCAGATTGATTAAACGTTCTTCTTCGTATAATTTTCCTGCTTCTCGCTCTTTGGAATAGGAAGCCAGGATCTGCAGGGTGCGTTCCCCGTCAATCTCCGATGGTATGGGAATCAGTACCGAAGCTAAAGCAACCTGTTCTACCAGTTGTGCCGCAGATTTCACCATAAAGAGGGCTGCTTCCCGTTTTTTTGCCTCGTCAACGTGTCGCGCCAGTTGTCGTTGCTGTTGATATTTACGTGCCCGGTTCAGTGTCGGAGCAACCGCAACCAGTAGTTTACGAATGCGGTGTAAGCGCTCTTCCGGGGGGAATTGGCTTGATTCTTCCCGGTCGAGACAGAGAACCCCGATTGAGCGACCGAGTTGGGTGATTGGTAACAGGTAGATGGCTCCAACCTTCTGATTTTCTGTCACTAGTAGCTGGTCTTGCGGATACTGTGACAGATCCCTGATAGCAAGCTCTTGTTTGTTCTGGTAGACCTGTGAAATTAAAAAGTGACTACTGTTGATTGGGGAGTAGTTATTCTGTAGCTGAAGGGTGTCTCGGCCGGTTGTTGCTGCGCAAGTGATAGCCCCCATGGTCAAGTCTTCCAGATAGATACGACAATGCCCACCATCGGCAAGCATTTGCACCCCTTCAATAAGTTTGTGCAGGATCTCTTCCAGATTCTCTTTGCCGAAATCTTGTATAACATCAATAAGTTGTTCAATTTGCTGTGAAGTGGAGAGTTTCATCCTTAATCCTCTTAGGTTGAGTATTATTCTACTCAGTTGAGGGTATGAAAAATTGACATATTTGTCAAAAAAATCATTAACCTTGAACTAAAATAAAAACAAGTAAAATTAGTTAGTTATGTGGTGAGCCAAAATACCCTTGATTTTTTTTAGTTTGATTTTTTTGAATCCTCGCTGTTTTCTGTCTGTGTTTCCCGACAATAATCCTTTTATTATTCAACTGTTAACAATATTGAATTAGAAGCACTGTTTTTTATGGGGTTTATTTTTAGGAGATATTTATTAGTAGAAATAATATTTAATTCTATCTAACTTACTGAATATTATGGGGTTTTGTTGATAATCTGCTTGATGAAATGATGGATTTAGCTAATAATAGCAAGTTAAGATGGCTCTATCAGAATGAAATCAGTTTTTTTGAGTGGAGCTGTTGAGGTTGAGGGGGGTAATGGGGACTATGGGCGTATCGACAAAAATAATTTCGGGGCAGGATATTGCAGATTTGCTTTGTATGCCACAGGTTCTGGTTGATCTGATTGAAGCCTGCCTTGGTGAGGACGATACCCGGCAGTTAGCCGATATTATTCTTCGCGATGCCGCCCTTTCGGCAAAAATAATTCTTGCTGCCAGTAAAACCAGTTCTAAACCACTGGATCCACTTGAACCAGTCTCTTCAGCCATCCAGAAGCTGGGAATTCCAATGATAATTGGTATTGCCCTGCAGGCGTCCAGACAGATTGTGCGACACAATTTTACTCCTCAGGAATTATCTTTTCAGCATTCTCTTTGGTTCTCATCTCAGCTTTCCAGTTTGGTTGCCCGTTGTCTTGCCCCCTCGGTAAATTACCCCTATGTTGAGGAGGCACAACTCAGTGGGTTGTTGTTGAATCTCGGCATCCATGCTCTATTTTCCCAGGAGGAGAGCAATTACGCTGACTTGGACGTTAATCCCTGGAGCAGTGTAATCCAGTGCCATCTGGAAGAGGCCAATTATAAGATCAACCACCTGCAGATTGCAGATATGTTGATTGAACCGTGGCAGCTGGATTCTTTTCTGGCCGATGCGATACGTTTTTTACATGCCGATATTACTCAAGTTGAACAGAGTGGAACGCTACTAAAAATTGCCCGGTTGGCGCTGCATTTTTGTCAGGACTCGCAGAAGTTAACCATTGAAACGGAAGCACTGGCAGAACGTTTGTTCGGGTTCAGTAAAAGCGAAGTCGACTATTTGTTCGATTGGGCCAGCGGTCTGTACCCCCGGTTTGGTTCCTTTTTAGATAATTCTGAAAAACTGCAAGCGGAAATGACTGTGGCTTTGGATCGTCTGACTGAATTGTCCTTTGTCCTGGCAGATCAAGAGGCCGCTCGCGCCCGCTTGGGAGCTGCTAAAGACTTGGAGGCTTTGGCGGAAATTGCGCGAAACCTTTATCTGGAAAATAGCTCAGCAACAGAGGTGTTTTTCTTTTTGCTTGATCAAAAAAACCTCCAGCTCACTGGAATTCAGGTGGAGGGACAACCGAGATTGGTCGGTGAACTAAAAATTCCTATGGAGGCAAAATCGAGTCTGATTCCGGCGGTATTGCTGAGTGGTTCTCCAGCGGATTCCTTTCAGACGACACAGCCATTGACCGTAACCGATCATCTTCTGCTCCGACTCTGCAAGAGCCGTGGGATGAGCTGCCATCCTTTCAATTTTGAGGGGCGGCCACTGGGAGTTGTGGCTCTTGGAATTGATTCTTCAGCGGATTCAGAGCGTTTACAATCATTGCGGATCAAAATGTTTGGTCAGGTGATCAGTGCTGCGATGATGCACCTGTTGTTAGCCAGTCAGGAGCGTTTTAATGATGGGAATAATTTGCTTCGCCGGGTGAGTCATGAGGTCAATAACCCGCTGACAATTATTGGTAATTATGCTGGAGTTTTAAATCAACTGCTGGCAGATAACGCTAACCGGCAGTTAACCGAGTCGATTAAAAATGAAGTAAAGCGAATTGATGATATTCTCAACTATTATCTTAATAAACAGGAAATCCCGGAGTTCCCTGAATATAGTATTGATTTGAATCAACTGGTTCGGGATACGGTCGATTCTTTAAATGATGTAGAGTTTGAGCCGCGGCAAATTGTTCCCCAGTTTGACCTGCAAAGCACGTTGGCTGAAATGGCAACGAATCCTGTTCTGGTTAAGCAAATTCTGATCAATCTCCTTAAAAATGCAGTAGAAGCTGTCGACGCAGGTGGAATGGTGAAAATCGTTACGCGCGACGGTTACTCTTCTGACAGAGGAAAGCACGTTGAAATTATCATCAGGGATAATGGCTCCGGGATAGATCCACAACTGCAGGAAAAGCTATTTCAACCGGTTACGAGTCCCAAAGGAGCTGGGCATGCCGGTGTTGGACTGAGTATTGTTAAGGGGATGGTGGATGATCTTGGTGGCTGGATCAGTTACCATACTTCAGTAGAATCTGGAACAAGTTTTCACTTGCAGCTTCCTTGTGGTGATGCTCGATGATTTCAAGGAGTATTTGTGCCGAATAAAGGTTTTGAACCTACTGTCATTGCTGAGAAAACCGAGCAATCAACTATTCTGATAGTTGATGATCAGTTGTCTTTATTGCACAGTTTACAGGCACTGTTACAAATTAATGGCCACCGGGTTGACCTCGCAAAGGGGGGCCGTGAGGCGATTACAAAACTGCAAGATGGTCATTATCAACTGCTGCTGCTGGATTTACAGATGCCGGGGATTGATGGTCTTGAGGTTCTTGAGTTTGTTCGCAAAGAAGATCTTGATTTAGAAACTATTGTGGTCAGCGGTGACTCATCTTTCACCTCCATAAAAGATGCTATGCGACTTGGCGCTTACGATTTCATCCGGAAGCCGTACAATTCTGAGGAACTGCTGGCGACGGTCAGTCGGGGGATTGAACATTACCGCCAGAAAATAGAGTTACTACGGACGAAATCCTCTTTGGGGGAATCGGAACAGCTACATCGGTTTATTGTCAATAATTCCCCTGATTTTATTTACATGCTCGATAACCAAGGAATCTTTACCTATGTTAACGACATGGTAGAGGAGCTTCTCGGTTACAAGAAAAATGAATTACTTGGGCGCCATTTCTCCTCTACTATCCATCCCCATAACGCTGCTGAAATACATAATTTTTTTAGTGAACAGCGCACTGGAGATCGGGCACCCCGTAGTATTGAAATCAGGTTATTGGTCAATCAGTCGAATGATCGGGTTGAGGGTCTCGATAACTCTGAATTAATTGTTGAACTGAACGCTATTGGAATATATCAGGATAAAGAATTTATCGGGACTCTGGGCAGCGCCAGAGATATTTCGGTACGTAAATCTTCTGAGGCACATATCAGCTATCAGGCCTACCATGACTTGTTGACCCAACTCCCTAATCGTATTTTGTTTGATGACAGAATGAACCAAGCTCTTGCCCATGCTGGTCGGAACGGGAAAAAAATTGCGATGCTGTTTATGGATCTGGATCGTTTTAAACTGATTAATGATACCCTTGGGCATGTGATGGGGGATCTGGTTCTGCAGCAGGTTTCCGGGCGGATTCTTGATTGTCTTCGAGCTGAAGATACTCTAGCCCGCTTTGGGGGTGATGAATTTTGTTTGCTGCTGCCAGATATTTCCAGTAAGGAGAGTGTTGCTGCAGTTGCAGAAAAAATCCTTAAAGCAGTACGACAACCATTCAGTATCAATAATCATGAACTTTACTTAAGTCTGAGCTTGGGTGTTGCAATTTATCCGGAGGCAGGGAAGGCTGGAGAGGCTCTGCTGCATAATGCTGATATTGCCATGTACCATGTTAAAGAAAACGGCAAAGATGGTTATTGTTTCTACTCCGATACCATGGGCGACCATTCTAATTTCCTGCCGGTTGAGAAGGATCTCCCCTCTGCGTTGGAAAAGGGACAGTTTCAGGTGTTTTTTCAGCCAAAAGTCAATCCTTCCAATCATATGATCGTTGGGATGGAAGCGCTGTTACGCTGGCAGCATCCGGAGCGGGGACTTCTTTACCCTGAGGATTTTATTGCGGCGGCAGAGGCATCAAAACTGATGATCCCGATCGGTGACTGGATTTTACGGCGGGTTTGTGAGGAAGTTGTGCGCTGGCAAAAACAGGGTCTGCCAGCGGTCAAAGTTTCACTGAATATCTCCCTGGCGCAGGTTAGGCAGATTGATTTTGTTGAGAAATTTATCAAGACATTGCAGGAGTTTAAGCTTCAGGCTGACCTTTTTGAGATTGAAATCAGTGAATATGGGTTGAATAACAGCGAGCAAGATGTGGCGAAAAAACTCCGTATACTGCGTGATTATGGGGTGTCTGTGACCATTGATAGTTTTGGCCGAAGTTATTCGTCTCTCAGCTATTTGCAAAATTTTCCGGTTGATACTTTGAAGATTGATCGGTCCTTTGTTCGTGAAATTGAGGAGGGGAAAAATCAGAATTGTATTGCTGATGGTATTGCAATGATGGCAAAAGGTTTAAAGTTGAATGTTGTCGGATCTGGAGTTGAAAATCTCCATCAGCTTGATTATTTACGCAACCTGGGATGCGATGAAGTTCAGGGTTATCTTTACAGCAAAGCCATCTCAGCTCAAGAGGCATTGAACTTGCTGAAGAATCGACCCAGTGAAGGTCCACATTTCAGGTTGCCACACTAAATCAGGTTGTCTAGCAGCCTATCGGACTATCATGAACTGGCTGCAAATTCGTCTGTATGGCTCAGATTCTAGCTCCTTTTCGACCAATAGCTATGGCTATTACTCTCAAACGAACCAAAATCTGATCACAAACGACCGAATTTTCGCTTCAGCCCGGATAGTCCGACAGGCTGCTGGGAAAAATAAAAGACGAACAACCCCTCCTTGTGCTATGACGTATCTCTGAAGGTCAAATTCCCACGATTATATTGATAAAGATAGGAGCCATATGATGGAACAACGTGAGTATATTGGATTGGAAGACCAATTTGGTGCCCACAACTATAAGCCCCTGGATGTTGTTTTGTCCCGGGGCAAGGGTGTCTGGGTTTGGGATGTCGATGGCAACAAGTACCTCGATTGTCTGGCTGCTTATTCGGCGGTGAATCAGGGCCATTGCCACCCCAAAATTATGCAAGCGATGATTGCTCAGGCGGAGAAGTTGACCTTGACCTCCCGCGCTTTTCGTAACGACCAGCTTGGCCCCTTCTATAAAGATCTCTGCGATTTGACCCACTCGCATAAGGTTCTGCCGATGAACAGTGGAGCTGAAGCGGTGGAGACCGCGATTAAAACAGTTCGAAAATGGGGCTACACGGTCAAAGGGGTCCCGCAGGATAAGGCAGAAATCATCGTCTGTGATAATAACTTCCACGGCCGAACCATCAGTTGTGTCAGTTTTAGTACTGACGAAAACGCTCGTGCCGGTTTTGGTCCTTTCACCCCGGGGTTCAGGTGTATCCCTTTTGGTGATGTGGCAGCTCTGGAGTCTGCTATTACTGATAACACCGTCGCTTTTCTGGTCG